>JBELHI010000040.1:0-18553 GCA_042091475.1 Alteromonadaceae bacterium | reverse complement strand
ATTGGTATGAGGGCATGGCGATTAAAAATACAAAGCACCAATGAACATCCCATAGGTTATCCCAGAGCTTTACTACGCATGGTTACCTCATTGGGGGGGATCAGTACTTTATGGATCATTTGCAATCCAAAAAAAAAGCTAGGACTGCAAGATATCGCAAGCGGCACTGAAATTGTTCAACTGAACAAACACGCGAATCATCACCGCAACTGGAAAGGCCTCTAAACAATATCACCTAAAGGTGATAGCAGGATATGTTCAAACTAACATACGCTAACGCCTTAACATATATGTTGCCCACGCTGCAAAACAGACACTAGGCAATAGCGCTCCGGTAATTGGTGGTAGTTGATAAATTAAGGCAATAGGTCCGAATACTTCATTAGCGACAAAAAATCCGAAACCGGTAAGCACCCCCATCAGTACTCGCGCGCCCATAGTAACGCTTCTCAGGGGGCCAAATATAAAGGATAAAGCAGTCAACAACATAACCATAATAGCCACCGGCTGAGTTGCTTTACGCCAAAATGCCAGTTCGTAACGGCTTGAATCTTGACCGTTATATTGTAAATAATTTATGTACTCAGTTATCCCTTGGATAGCCAAAGACTCAGGTTTGACGGCCACAACACCCAACTTTTTTGGCGTAATGGAAGAGCGCCAGTGGTAAGTGTCGTAGGCAGATTCGCGTATGCTGTCTTGATGGATAGCCGTGACATGAGCGTCAGTCATTTGCCACTTACCTTGCTTATATATTGCCGATTTCGCATTAATAATACCAATCATGTCATAACCTTCGTTAAAGCGGTAAACGGTAATATCAAGTAACTTATTTTCATTTTCAATATCACTAATATTGACAAAATCTCTACCGTCTTTGGCCCAGACGGAAGATGCTGTAGACAGTACTCGGCCACCAGATATCGCCTCACCGCGCATGGTTTTTGCCGTTTTATGGGTTGCTGGGGCTACCCATTCAGCAACCGCCATGATGACTATCACCATTATAATAGCTGACTTCATCGCTGAGGCAATAATGTTCCAGCGACTTAAGCCAGCCGCTTGCATCACCACCAATTCACTGCTGCTGGCAAGCATTCCCAAACCAATCAAACCGCCCAGCATAGTAGCCATGGGAAACAGCTGGACTACATCTGCTGGTATCGTCAACAACACATACACACCCGCACTAGCTAAGTCATAATTACCCGATCCAACATAGCGTAACTGCTCAACAAATTTAATAAGACTACTCAGCCCAATGAGCACTGATAAACACAAAATTGTGGTTGCCAAAAGCACCCGACCAATATACCAATCAATAATTCTAATCATTGAGTTTGCCCCTTGAACAGTGCTCTAAACCGAATACCAAAACCGCGCTCTTCAGACAGTAACACAGCGCCAATGGCGAACATCAAACCGTGTACCCACCAAAGACCGATCATCGGTGGTATCTGACCGCTCGCCAGAGCTTTTTTACCAGCCATCAATAATAGAGAATAACCAAGATACAATAGCAGTGCCGGCAGTAGCCTGCCAAACCGTCCCTGTCTGGGATTGACAGAACTTAGTGGAACAGCAATTAAAATCAAGAAAGGAATAGAGAGCGGTAAAGCTATCCGCCACTGTAATTCAGCAATGGCATCGGCAGAGTCGTCCCCAATTAATTCGACGGTTGCATAAGCCTCAAGCTTTCTGTTGCGTTTCTCTACATTGTTATCTGCAATAGTGACTTGATATTTGTCAAATTTCGCCACATTAAAATCAAGCTGTTGTTTGTAGCCTTGGTATTGATGACCGTTTAATAAACTTAATTGCTCAGAGCCATCAGCTGACTTTTCGACGCGGCCATTTTGAGCATATACCAAATAGATACTCTCTGAGTCACTCTCTTTGCGGCTGCGCATGCCAACAAATACACCATTGAGGTCATTATTGTTAATCCCCACACTGTGCACAAACATCACACCTTGACCATTAGCCGTTTTTTGAAAGCGTCCTGGCATGACTGAACTCAAGCCGGTCTCAGCGACCACTCGTTCTTCCAATTGGTATTCTTGTTCAGCTGCTGTCGGACTTATCCACAGCGTAAATGCGGCCACTAATAAGGCCATGAAAACAGACACCAATAACATGATACGAGTAACAAACCATTCACTAATACCACATGCCTGCATGACGGTCATTTCACTGTCTACGTAAAACCGACCGTGGGCAATCAACACCCCCAAAAACAAGCTCAATGGCAATATCATGGTGGCTAAAGCAGGTAATTTTAAAGCTAAGAAACTGAGTGCCAAAGCCGCGGGAATATCACCAGAAGAGGCCTCTGCAAGTACCCTCACAAACTTTTGAGTGACAAAAATAGCCATAAGTACAGCGAACACTGCAATCTGCGATTTTAAGGTCTCAGCAACCAAGTAACGGGAAACAATGCGCACTCAAGTATCCTTTATCTCTGCCCAAAAAGTGGTATTTTAGTGGAATGATACGAAATTTTAAGTAAACTAAACGGTTTAACACGTTTAATTTGCCTAAAAAGGCAATAAATGTCGATAATAACGTCATTGCTGAACAATTTTCAATCAGACATTGTCATGATCAAGTGGTCACGTTCTAGCAACTGTAATGATAGCATGATTTAACTGAGGATAAATAGCCGTGGAATTCAGTGTAAAAAGTGGAAGTCCTGAAAAACAACGTAGTGCCTGTATTGTTGCTGGTGTCTTTGAGCCTAGACGTCTAAGTTCCGTCGCCGAGAAACTAGACGAAATTAGTGACGGCTATATCAGTACTTTGCTACGCAGAGGTGATATTGAAGGTAAAGCTGGGCAAACCTTGCTGTTACATCATTTACCTGGCGTGCTCGGCGAGAGAGTATTATTAGTTGGCTGTGGCAAAGAACGAGAATTGAATGATCGTCAATATAAACAAATCATTGCAAAAACAATCAATACGCTGAATGACACGGGTTCAATGGAAGCGGTTTGTTTCTTACCTGAATTACATGTAAAAGGCCGTGATACCTACTGGAAAGTACGTCAAGCGGTAGAAACAGCGATGGAAACCTTGTATTGCTTTGACCAATTGAAAAGTAAAAAAGGTGAACTACGCCGTCCACTGCGCAAATTAGTGCTAAATGTTCCTACTCGCCGCGAACTCACCATTGGCGAAAAGGCTTTGGCCCATGGCTTAGCTATTGGTAAAGGTGTAAGCACTGCGAAAGATGCTGCCAACATGCCACCGAATATTTGTACCCCAAAATATCTATTGGAGCAGGCTGAGAATTTTGGTTGTGATTACAAAGCATTAAATATATCTCATGTTAATGAAGCGCAAATGGCTGAGTTACAAATGAACAGTTATCTTGCTGTCGGCCGCGGTTCTGAAAAAGAATCCATTATGACCATCATGGAGCATAAAGGCGGCCCTGATGACCAAGCGCCTATTGTTATGGTCGGTAAAGGTCTAACGTTTGATTCTGGCGGTATTTCCCTTAAGCCGGGTGACGGCATGGACGAAATGAAATATGACATGGGTGGCGCGGCTACCGTGTTAGGTCTGATGCACACGGTGAGTGAACTGAACCTGCCCATTAATGTCATTGGCATATTGGCCGGATGTGAAAATATGCCATCATCTAATGCTTACCGACCCGGCGATATTTTGACCACCATGTCAGGGCAAACCGTTGAAGTATTAAACACCGATGCCGAAGGGCGTTTAGTGTTGTGCGATGCGCTGACTTATGTTGAACGTTTTGACCCTGAACTGGTCATCGACATAGCGACCTTAACGGGGGCTTGTATTGTTGCTCTGGGTAGTCATGCTTCAGGTATTATGACCACGCAAAACTCATTGGCCCATGATTTATTACACGCCTCAGAATTAAGCAGTGATCGTGCATGGCGCTTACCGCTTTGGGATGAATATCAGGACCAACTTGAGAGTCCATTCGCAGATATGACTAACCTCGGTGGTCGTGCGGCAGGAACCATTACTGCCGCCTGCTTCTTGTCTAGATTTACCAAGAAATACCCTTGGGCACATATTGATATTGCCGGAACGGCATGGAAAAGTGGCGCCAAAAAAGGTGCTACAGGCCGCCCAGTACCTATGCTAACCCAATTCCTGCTACAAAAAGCAGGCCTAGCAGAAGAATAACATAACAATGGCTGAGGTTATTTTTTATCTACAAAAGGAAGGGGAGCTCGGCGCTGAGCTACCTCTCCACGCCCTTGCTTGCCACCTCTGCGCCCATTACTATGGCAATAAACAACGCGTTATCGTGTTATGTGACAACCAAGGCCAAGCCGAGCAAGTGGATGAATTACTGTGGCAACTGCCAGACGATCGTTTCGTCCCACACAATCTCACGGGCGAAGGTCCAGCATCAGGTACGCCAGTAGAAATTTGTTGGCAACCACCGCGTAATATCGCCGGTAAGCACCTAATAAACCTAACCCCCAATTTACCCGTCAATGCCAACAAATGTCGTCTTATTGCAGACTTTGTTGCCGTTGATGAAGCACAAAAACAGTTGGCGAGAACACGTTATAAACAGTACCGAGCAGAGGGCCATACCCTGCATACTGAAGCAGTCGCCACAATTATTGAGAGTAATCATGGATAAGACGTTTAATCCACAAGACATCGAACAGCAGCGTTACCGTCACTGGGAAGACAGTGGCTATTTTAAGGCATCAGGCGAGGGAGAACCGTACTGTATACTGTTACCGCCACCCAATGTTACCGGTAGCCTACACATGGGCCATGGCTTTCAACAAACCATCATGGACGCGCTGACTCGTTATCGTCGAATGAAGGGCGACAACACCCTATGGCAATGTGGTACCGACCATGCCGGTATTGCCACGCAAATGGTGGTTGAAAGACAACTTAATGCCCAAGGTAAAACTCGTCATGATTTGGGTAGAGACAAATTTATTGAGAAAGTATGGGATTGGAAGGCCGAGTCAGGTGGCACCATCTGTAATCAAATGCGCCGTTTAGGTACCTCACCGGATTGGGATCGTGAAGCTTTTACCATGGATGAAGACTTATCCCTAGCGGTGACTGAAGTATTTGTTAAGCTCCATGAAGAAGGTCTTATTTACCGCGGTCAACGCCTGGTTAACTGGGATCCCGTATTACACACCGCCGTTTCTGATTTAGAAGTTCTAAATGATGAAGAAAAGGGCTTCTTCTGGCATATGAACTATCCATTAGAAGACGGCAGCGGTTCACTCGTCGTTGCCACTACTCGTCCAGAAACCATGCTAGGTGATACTGCGGTTGCGGTTCATCCTGAAGACGAGCGCTTCAAACATCTTGTTGGTAAAAATATTGTATTACCCCTGACCGGGCGCTTGATCCCTATCATTGCCGATGATTACGTCGACCCTGAATTTGGTACTGGTTGTGTGAAAATCACACCAGCACATGACTTTAATGACTATGACATGGGTAAGCGCCACAACCTACCTATGATTAATATCCTCACTGACGATGCGAAAATTAATGACCAGGCGCCAGCGGCATATCAAGGCCTTGATCGCTTTGATGCTCGTGAGCGGATTGTTGATGATCTTAAAGCTCAGGGTCTGTTGATTAAAATAGAAGACCACAAATTGAAAGTGCCAAGGGGTGATCGCTCTGGTGCGGTAATAGAACCATACTTAACCGACCAGTGGTACGTCGCCACTGAATCATTGGCTAAACCGGCCATTGAAGCGGTTGAAAGTGGTGAAATAAAGTTTGTCCCAGAGAATTGGAATAAGACTTATTTTCAGTGGATGAACAACATCCAAGATTGGTGTATTTCACGTCAATTATGGTGGGGTCATCGCATTCCAGCGTGGTATGACGAACAAGGTAATGTCTACGTTGGCCGTACAGAGCAAGAAGTGCGTGACAAAAATCAACTAGATGATAGCGTTTCACTGCGCCAAGACGAAGATGTATTGGATACATGGTTCTCTTCAGCATTGTGGCCGTTTGCCACCATGGGCTGGCCTAAAAAGACACCAGAACTGGAAACCTTTGTACCATCTTCAGTATTGGTTACCGGGTTTGATATTATTTTCTTCTGGGTTGCCAGAATGATCATGATGACGCAAAAATTTACCGGTCAAATACCATTCAAAGAAATTTATATCACTGGCCTAATCCGTGATGAACAAGGCAATAAAATGTCAAAATCAAAGGGTAATGTGCTTGACCCAATTGATTTGATTGACGGCATTGACTTGGAAGCCTTAGTCGCCAAGCGCACCGGTGGTATGATGCAACCCAAGCTGGCGGCAAAAATTGAAAAACGCACGCGGCAACAGTTCCCTGACGGCATAGCGTCTTATGGCACTGATGCCATGCGCTTTACGTTTACCGCAATGGCCTCTACTACCCGCGATATAAACTTTGATATGGGGCGTGTAGAAGGCTACCGCAATTTCTGTAACAAACTGTGGAATGCGTCGCGCTTTGTATTGATGAATACAGAAGATCAAGATACTGGCGCAGCCGGTGGTGATATGGAGCTTAGCTTGGCGGACAAATGGATCTGGGCAAAATTCCACGCCATGCTCAACGAATATGAAAGTGCACTTAAAGATTATCGCTTTGATTTAGCCTCACAGGCCGTATATGAGTTCACCTGGAATCAATTCTGTGATTGGTATTTGGAGCTATCCAAACCCACATTAAACGCCGAGCAAAGCTCAGAAGCGCAAAAACGAGGCACTAGACATACGCTTGTTAATGTATTGGAGTCATTACTGCGAGTAATGCATCCAATTATGCCATTCATCACCGAGGAAATTTGGCAACGAGTCGCACCGCTAACCCAAGCAACGGGTGACACCATCATGTTACAACCGTTCCCTGAGTATCGCGCCGATTTTGCCGACCAGACAATCATTGATGATGTGGAATGGTTAAAAAGTGTTATTGTTGGGATCCGTAATATCCGCGGTGAAATGGACATTTCCCCTAACAAACCTCTGACGCCACTGCTGAAAAATGTATCTGAACTCGATCAGCGTCGTTTGCGAGAAACCGAACTGTTACTGGTTAAAATGGCTAAACTCGATGGCGTCACAGTGATGACTGCTGATCAACAAGCGCCGGCATCAGCAACCGCCATTGTGGGCGACATGGAAGTACTGATCCCAATGGCAGGTTTGATAGATAAAAATGCCGAGCTTGCTCGTATCAATAAGGCTCTGGACAAAATCAGTAAAGATTTCGCCCGCACTGAGGGTAAACTGAACAACGAAAAATTTGTCAGTAAAGCGCCTGAGGCTGTAATCAACAAAGAGCGAGAAAAATTACAAGAGTATCGTCTGCAAATTGAAAAATTAGAAGAGCAGCAGGCGACAATCGAAGCCCTGTAATATCATCAGCTATGTGATAAATGACCAAAACGGGACTTTATAAGTCCCGTTTTTATTGCCTGTACTACAATACCGATGACTTAAAATATTTTACCGTTCAACAGTAAGGTAATATAAATTATTATACGCCTCAGTATTATCAAGTAAGTGCCAAAAAACTAAAAACCTGCTATTACTTATTATTATGTACTGATAAAAAGATTATTTAAAACCTAAGGTTACTGGTATTTCCCATTTATGAAAGACAAAATACAATTTGATATATCACCGTCTATTGAGCAAGCCTTTGACCGTATAGCTACCTACAAGGCTTGGCTTGCAAGGTACATCACACCTGAATTATTAGAAGATATTCAATTGATGTTTGGCAAACACGTTAAAGTGAAGAATTTACTTAATCGAAGCACTGTATTTTCAGAGCACAGTGAATGGCGGATACCACGCCACAAGATATCAACAGAAGACTATGACAAATGTAGCGATCATAACAACGCGTATATCGGCAAAGACAGTGCGAGTGTGCTGTTTGTCAATGGTGTATTAACCCCCATAACCGTTGCGATATATCAAAAAAGTCAGCTAGAGAAGCATATGCATAGGAACGTAGGACTAATGTATAATCCAACGCACCATGTGGTCGCTGATTTATTGGAATGTTATCAAGATAGAAACGGTATAAGCTCAGAGATCATGGAGAATACCTTATCTCAAATTCAAAAAATGCTGAGGCGTTCAGATAATGATATTGTGCTAGTGGGTTATTCTCAGGGTGCCATCATTCTATCTGCGGCACTAGAACAACTTGCCGAGACACTAGCACAAAGCACATTACAACGGATTCATTACGTCACCTTTGGCGCTGGTTTTAAACACAGCATATTGCCAAGTAGCATTCGCCAAGAGCACTTTGTTAATAGTGACGATCCTGTGCCACATTTGGGTTTATTACATCCAGATTACGATGTCACTGGCACCATCTTCAGCCGAGAATGCTGGGGACACTTAATGGTAGCAGACTATATTACTCCCCTAGTGGCGGGTGAATTTGGTGGATCTAGCCTGTTTGAGGGTTATATAAAAGGTGGGCTTAAACATAAAGGCCTAGTATCCGAACGGTAGGCCTTATGGCGCATTAATAGTTAAATTTGATTATCTTCTGGCTCAATAAAGTGGGTACCCCAACCATCAAACACGGTTTGATGCTTTTCGGCAATAGGGATCAACTTCTCAATATCTTGATTGATCAGATCGGTATCCAGCATACGCGTTTTAATGGCATCAAACGCGAATATTACCTCGCCCTCATCATCTTCATATTCTTCTGCATCGGTAACTTCAAAGCCAGCTTTAAAAATATCCACTGCTGCTTTTTCTAAGCGGTCAAAATCATACCCAGCAAAGTGGTATTCAATGGTATGTGCTTGCTGTGTATCACTTCCATCAAGCACTAATGCTTCCACCGTTTCAGTCGTGAACGCGAACCATTCTTGTAATTCGTCAGTCATATTAACTTCTCTCTATTTAGCTTGTGGTGACTTTACTAAGCCCATACCTTGCTCTAAAACAGCAACTTCATGGTCTATTATCTCCAAACGCTTCGCCATTTCGTCGTGATACCATACGGCCCATTGTTTCAGAGTTTTACTATCATCCATCTTATGAGGCGCTGTTACCTCAATAATCATTACCCCATTATTCCACCGATTTAAATCAATCTTGTTGTGGGTGTTACTCGCACAAATCATTGAAACGGCTTCATCTGCGTCTTTTGCGATTCTGAATGCGCCAGTTTTAAATGGTAGTAAACCACGTCCGTAACTGCGAGTTCCTTCAGGAAATATCCACACAGAAATTCGACGCTCAATGATCTTTTTAATGGCAACACCCAAGGTATCGCGAGCCTTACTCTTATTCTTACGGTCAATCAATATGTTACCAGATAACCAATAGAGTAGACCAAATATGGGAATATACACTAAACTGCGTTTACCGAGGGAGACAGTGCCTGGAACCAAGGCACGACAAACAGTAAAAATGTCATAACTATTCTGATGATTTGCTATGTACACATTGGGCACATTAGGATCTATTTCAGGAGAACGACGGACGATAATTTTTAAACCAAGAACCCAAGCCATAGTTGAAAATAAACGACCCGTAATCATGGTATTGTTGCGGTGAAACGGGCGAATCATACAAGCTATTAATGACAAGCCACTAACAACAAGAAAATATACGCCAATCATAATCAGACGAAGAAACTTAAGCACCTTATTCCTCAATAATAGAGTTACACATTTGGCAAAATCATTTGTTGCCCAACATGCAAATTGCGATAAGATGCGAGTATAAAGTATATCTGTAGACTATGATACTCAGGTAACCACTTCTTTTCACGAGGATTGCAACTTTCTATGCTGGACACATTTAAGCACGATGAACTAGACCATGAGATTCTAATTGACCTCCTAACAGAAGTCACCGAATTGTACGAAGCCAGTGAGCAAACATTGATAGAATTGGAACTCAAGCCTACCGATAAAGAGCTGCAACGAGCATTATTCCGTTCGTTGCATACTATTAAAGGCGACTTGGGTTTAGTCAGTTTCAAGCCGCTCTTGCCATTACTGCAAAATATTGAGGATTTACTAGACTACTTGCGCAGCGGTCTGGTGAAATACACCAGTACAATGAGTGATTTAGTGCTACTCACCATGGATCAGGTGAAACAATTTGTTATCTCTTGTAAAGTCCAGGGCTATGCCCAATACGATGGTCAGATGTATCGCAACATGTGTGACGTCATTAGCCAGATAAAACCAGATAATCAATTACAACACGAAAAGCTGTTACTAGAGGCTGTGATCATCATAGCGCCTGAAAAGGCCAATTTAGCTAGTAACACTCTCTTGAGTAAGGATGTAACGCCAAGCAAGGTATTTGATTTTCATTCTCTGGACGATATCAGACGCAACGATATCATATTGTTTAGGCAGTTAATTCAAGCGGTTGAAAAACACCGATTCAACGACACAGGTAACAGCGAAAGAATACTCAAAATCGCTCTTGCGATGAACCATGCGAAGGGCAATCCTGTGGCACCAGAGCAATTAATGGTCGCCAGCTACTTGCATAGCTTTGGCTATGGCTTCTTGCCACAAGGTGACCCGCTAATTGACAAAGCTCACGTCTATAAAAGTGCTAAACTCATTGAACATTTAGACTATTGGAATGACGCATATCAAATGATTATGCAGTACAAGGAACGCCTTGACGGTAGTGGCTATCCTATGGCACTGGAAGGAAACGATATCTGTGATGGCGCCAAAATACTAGGGATTGCCGACAGCTTCTACCGTACTATCGAACAAATCACCACGGACTGGAAGTCTAAAAAACACATGAAAGTCGCCATGGTAAATCTTAACAAACATCACAGTACGGGATTTTGTCCCGTCTGGCTGAATCAGTTTAATTTGACTATGGCTGCGCAATTGAAAGACTAAAAGCCACAAAGCCATGGCAATGCATGGCTTTGTTAATACCCCTAATTATTACGTTGTGAGTAATAACAAGACATTATTGGGTATTGGTGCTCTCAAAGATTTTATCCGCTGAAGCGGCAACAAAGCCCTGATAAAGTTCACCGTTTGCCATTGGGAAGCGTTCCGCAAACTCGTAAAAACAACTGGGTACTTGGCGGCTTGTATCAGCCAATTGCACTGTTGCATGATCTGCCATGGTAGAGGATTGTGCAAGGCCAACATTAGCGCCACCTTTAATTTCACCACCAGAGGTATTAAGAGTGAAACCTGCATCTTTTAGCTGTTGGTTAACCCCAGATAAATCAGATCCAGGTGCTAAATGATTTACGCTGACCGTAAAGTGGTTTGCTCTGAAACCCCATACTGACATCCACGCAGCGTACTCAGATTCAGCCACAAGTACCTCATAATCAGCTTCACTGATTGTCCAATGCGTACCTGAATATAAGAAATCCGTGCGTTGTGCAACATTGTCATCCATTTGTTGAAGTAGTAATGAAATGATTTTCTGAGTTTCCTCAGACAGTTGCTCAACCAGTAGCTCACTAATAAAGACTTTAGGTAACTTGGTGTCTGCATGCTCATAATGCTTGGCTACAAGTTTTTTCTTCTCAAAAACGTAGTCACCTTTTTCCTCGTAACCTAGCGCCAGTAAGTGGGCGGCCAGCTTCTCAAGATTAATACTTGCATGGTTAAACGTACGCAACGCGATATGGTCGTTTATTAACGTATCACCACCACCAAGAAGAGCACGTATGGCATCAGCTGATGGGGTAATTTTAACGTAGTCATTCCACAACTCAGAAAATAAGGTATTTACGTCGGTATGCATTTGTTGTTCTCCAATAAAAAATGCCACATCACTGTGGCATCATAAATGTCTATTAAAACGGTAGTCCAGGGCTAAATGAGCCTGGTAATTCAACTTGCCCAAGCTCCACTGAGGCCACTGGGTAAGCACAATAATCAGCCGCGTAAAAGGCACTGGCTCGGTGGTTTCCGCTGTCACCAATACCGCCAAATGGCGCGGCACCACTAGCACCAGTAATGGGTCGGTTCCAATTCACAATACCTGCTCTTGAGCGCTGGTAAAAGTGTTTGTAAAGTGCCTCATCGTCAGACAGCAAGCCGGCTGATAAACCAAAGCGGGTATTATTGGCTTCAGTGATCGCTGTATCAAAATCACTATAACGAATGACTTTCAACAAAGGACCAAAATGCTCCTCATCTGGGAATGTACTCAATATGTCAGTAACATCAATGATACCTGGCGATACAAATCCCGTGTCTTCGTCTAGATGATTCAGTGTCACCAATGACTTGGCACCTAAATCTAACAACGATTGCTGAGCTTGAACCATAGAATTAGCGGCTTGCGATGATATCATAGCACCCATAAATGGCGCATCTTCAGCATCATAATGACCAATCTTGATTTGCTCTGTTACTTCAACAAGACGAGCTAGAATCGCGTCACCCTCAGCATTATTTTCAATAAATAAGCGTCTAGCACAGGTACAGCGTTGACCTGTCGTAATAAACGCCGATTGCACAATGTCGTGTACTGCCGCCTCAATATTACTCACGTCTTTCACAATAAGCGGGTTATTACCGCCCATTTCCAAGGCTAATATTTTACCTGGATGACCTGCAAATTGCTCGTGCAATATCTTACCGGTACGAGAACTTCCAGTGAAGAACAAACCGTCAATTTGCGCGTGGGAGGCTAAACATTTACCGGTTTCAACTTCACCTTGCACCAAGTTAATGACACCGTCAGGTAAGCCAACCGACTGCCATACCTTCACATATTCTTGTGCTACCTTGGGTGTCATATCAGATGGTTTGTATACCACGGTATTACCAGCAATCAAGGCCGGCACAATATGTCCATTGGGTAGGTGTCCTGGGAAATTGTAAGGACCAAAAACCGCAACAACACCGTGGGCTTTATGACGAATAAATGCCTTACCTAGAGGCATAGGGTTTTCAACGTTACCCGTGCGCTCGTAATAAGATTTCTTAGATAATCCAACCTTGCCGACCATAGCGGCAGCTTCAGTGGCGGTTTCCCATAAGGGCTTACCCGTTTCTTCAGCTATAACTTGAGTAAATAACGGCTTAGCCACCGTTAACGCCTCAGCAAAAGCATCGATATAAGTTAATCGTTGCTCTACAGATAGCGCACTCCATGACTCAGAAGCTGAACGAGCAGCATCAATTGCAGCATCTACTTGTTCCGTAGAAGCACTTTTACCTTGCCAAATTACCGTGTTTTTTGCGGGATCAATAGACTGAATATCATGACCTTCACCAGCAACCCATTGACCATTAATAAAATGTGTTTGCATATACTACCTCTTAAACTATCGGTGAAAAGCGGATAAACTCACGCTCTTTAACGCCGAGGGCTTGCGCATCTTTATGCGAAATTTGAACCGTATCACCAGTCTTCACAAGCGCCACAACGGCACCTCTAAAATCAACCATAGATGTATTTATGGCAATAAAAGACTCAGTATCTTCAGGTAAACTATCCACTAATATTACCTGACGGCGCTGACTTACTTTAACGGATTCAATATGTTGCAGATTCGCCTCAACCGTAGGGCCTGCATCAAAAATGTCTACATAGCCAGTACATTTGAAGCCTTCATTCTCCAATAAACGCAGTGCTGGTTTGGTTTTCTCATGTACAACACCAATCACAGCCTGGGCTTCTCTGCTCAACAAATTGATGTAAATGGGGTATTTGGGCATCAATTCCGCAATAAATACTTTTTGACCAATACCCGTTAGATAATCTGCGGTAGGGAAATCCATCGAGAAGAAATGACTTTCTAGCCATTGCCAAAATGGCGATTCACCTAAATCATCTGATACACCGCGCATTTCCGCGATCACGGTTTCAGAGAATCTTTGCTCGTGCTCTGCCATAAATAAGAACCGAAATTTAGACAATAACCGACCGTTAAGACCTCGACGGGCATTTTCTTTCAGAAACAATGTACAGATTTCGCTAGCACCCGTGTAATCATTACACAAAGTTAATAGCTCTACCGTATTATATACCTTCAATTCTCGTGATGAGTGCACCACTTTACTGAGGTAATAATGGTAGAACGCCTCGTCTAGACCAACCGCAGCGACAACACCGCTGGTGCCGAGAACTTCGCCAGTCTCAGTATCTTCCATAACAAACAAATAACTTTCATCACCTGGCTCTGACACAGCCTTCTGAAATGATGATTCTGAACGAGTGATACGGTTCTTCAACAAACCTTCATTGACTGGCAAGGACGTAAAGCCATGACCAGATTCAACAGCGACTTGATGCAACGCATCGTAGTCGCTAGCCTTTATAGGACGGATAATGTTCATAGTATCAACTCAGTGAATTATGCGTTAACAACGTCAGCAACAGCTCGCTCAAAGCGCGCTAATCCTTCCGCAATATCCTCGTCTGTAATGACTAATGACGGAGCGAAACGAACAACATTGGCGCCCGCGACCAAACACATCAATTTGTGTTTGGTAGAAGCATCCAAAAATGCCCGCGCTTGGCCTGCATATTTTTCATTTAACGCACCGCCGATAAGTAAACCTTTACCGCGAATTTCTTCAAACACATTATACTTGGCATTAATCGCGTTTAGCCCGTCTCTGTATAATTGTTCTTTGCGTTTTACACCGTCTAGTACTTCCGGTGTGTTAACGATATCCAAGGTTCTCTCTGCCACGGCACAAGCCAGTGGGTTACCACCGTAGGTACTACCATGGGTGCCAGGCTTTAAACTTTTTGCAATATCTTCAGTGGTGATCATTGCGCCGATAGGGAAACCGCCACCGAGAGCCTTCGCCGTCGTAAGGATATCAGGTACCACATCCAGGCCCATGTAAGCGTAAAGATGGCCCGTACGCCCAACACCAGACTGAACTTCATCAAAAATCAGCAGTGCATTGAACTCATCACACAGCTCACGAACACCTTGCATGAAGGATAGCTGCGGAGAAATAATACCGCCCTCGCCTTGTAATGGCTCAACCATTACCGCACAGGTACGGTCAGACATCAGCGCTCTAAGACTATCAAGATCATTGTATACCGCATGTTCTACAGCGCCTGGCTTAGGACCAAAACCGTCAGAGTAAGCCGACTGGCCGCCTACGGTTACGGTAAAAAACGTACGGCCGTGGAAACCTTGCTTAAAGGAGATGATTTGGTCTTTTTCTTCATTAAAACGGTCAACGGCCCAACGACGCGCTAATTTCAATGCAGCTTCGTTTGCTTCCGCACCAGAGTTGGCAAAATATACACGGTCAGCAAAGGTGTAGTCTGTTAGCTTTTTGGCTAAACGCAATGCTGGCTCATTAGTAAATACATTACTCAAATGCCAAAGTTGCTCGCCCTGCTCTTTTAACACTGAAACCAGTTCAGGGTGACAGTGACCCAATGAATTTACTGCGATACCACCAGCGAAATCGATGTATTCGTCGCCATTCTGATCCCAAACACGTGAGCCAGCCCCTTTGACTGGGATCATTTGCGCTGGATTATAATTCGGTACCATCACATGGTTAAATAATTCGCGAGTTACTTTCATTGGTATTACCCTCTTTTAGATTATTCGCTGCACATTACTGTACATACAGATGCGTTAATATGCTTAATATTATCTCAGATAATGTTGAAAAAGTCTCGCAGTTGAAGCGTTGTAGCCCCTGAAAACAAAGGCTTAGCATTATTCTTTCAGTTTAAGTGAATAACTACCCACTGGTTATTATTAACAATTTGTTTACCACATCAGAATAGTTCTGGTTTGGCATACAACACAGCGAAAGAGCGTGATACGCAATTCTATCTATAAAAAAATGCAGAAAATTTCATCTAAAACAGACAATCAAAGACATTGTGAGCGGTTACACAACCATTACACAGTCAAAATTTGATTAAACTCTGTTGATATGTGATGCAAAAACAATTCTTTTTAGGGGGATTTAGCAATAGTTGGAGAAAAGCTGGAAACGATTAATCACTGAGTTCAGTGCAACGTCCTAGAGGGGCTTGATAATCATCAGACAACTGTAAAAAATTTTCTAATATGGCGTGGCCGTGCTGAGTCATCACCGATTCTGGATGAAACTGCACGCCCATAAGGGGCATATCTCGGTGTTCTATGGCCATCACATGTTGTTTTTGACCTTCTGCAAGATTCCAACCCGTAACGTTCAACTCATCGGGTAAGCTCTCTTCCTCAAGTACTAGCGAGTGATATCGAGTGGCTATGAATTGCTGTGGCAAGCCAGCAAATAACTGACTATTACGGTGAACAATCTCTGTTGTTTTACCATGCACCGGGGCTGATGCTCTGACCACGCGGGCACCTAATACTTGACCAATAGCTTGATGACCCAAGCACACGCCTAACATGGGTATGTCTCCGGCGAAGGCCTCTATCGCCGATAAACAAATGCCAGACTCATTTGGTGTACAGGGTCCCGGCGACAAAACAATGTAGCCAGGTTGTAACGAGCGGATCTCAGGGATAGTGATTTGATCGTTTCTCTTAACCACTACTGATTGGCCTAGCTCGGCAAAATAGCGCACCAAGTTATGGGTAAACGAGTCGTAATTATCCAGCATTAATAGCATCGTAGTCTATTCCCTACTGTAACGGTGGCGGCCAGACAGTGACAGCCACAGAATAACCAGCAACTCGCTGCATACAAATAATTAAATATCTGTACAGCTAAATAACTAAGGGCGTGGCACAAAACCAATAGCATCATAGGCTTTAGTTAACGTCACCGCCGCGCGCTCTGATGCCTTATCTGCACCAATTTTCATGATCCTTGTGAGCTCAGCCTCATCACCGCGCAGGGCGTGATATTTTTGTTGAATGGGCTCGATGATAGACACCACAGCATCAGCCACATCCCCTTTTAAATGCCCATACATTTTACCTTCGTATTGGGGAACTAATGAATCAATAGATTCTCCCGTAGCGCAAGATAAAAGACTCAGTAAATTTGACACACCAGGCTTTTCTGCAACGTCATAGTAAATGCGCGCCTGTTCGTCTGAATCCGTTACCGCACTTTTTATTTTTTTGGTAACTTTTTTGGGTTCTTCTAGCAGGCCAATGAAATTTTTTGGATTGACATCTGATTTAGACATCTTTTTCGTTGGATCTTGCAGGCTCATTACCCTAGCACCGTGCTCAGGAATGAAAGGATCTGGCACAGTAAACACCTCGCCATAGAGGTTATTAAAGCGATTAGCAATATCGCGTGTCAATTCCAAATGCTGCTTTTGGTCTTCACCAACGGGGACACGGGTGGCTTGATACAACAGAATATCTGCAGCTTGCAGGGCTGGATAGCTATACAAACCCACATTAATGTTTGAGGCATTCTTAGATGACTTATCTTTAAATTGCGTCATCCGGTTTAGTTCGCCCATTTGCGTATAACAATTCATCAACCAACCAAGTTGTGCGTGCTCTGGTACATGGGATTGAATAAATATCGTGCTTTGTGCTGGGTCAATACCACAGGCAACGTATAGAGCTAGTCCATCTAACGTAGCCTGATACAACGCCTTTGGATCTTGGCGCACAGTAATCGCATGTTGATCTACCAACATATATAGACAATCATGGTCAGATTGCATAGCAACCCATTGGCGCAATGCGCCCATATAATTACCAATAGTTAATTGACCTGATGGCTGACAGCCACTCAATACAATGGGTTTACTCATTTACAATTCTCTTAATAATTTTATTGTTGTATCAATGATAACTGATGACGCATTTGATCAATTACCTTTTTATAGTCTGGTTGATTAAAAATCGCGGAGCCAGCGACGAACATAGATGCGCCTGCATCGGCTATTTCAGCAATATTTTGTACACCAACACCGCCGTCTACTTCAATAGGTACTACTTTACCTAATGCCTGCATCTTTGCCCTTACCGCTTGTATTTTTTGTAATGTGGCTGGAATGAACGCTTGTCCACCATACCCAGGGTTGACAGACATCAACAACACAAAATCTAAGTCATCCAAGGTGTAATCCAAAATATCAATAGGGGTGGCAGGGTTCAACACTAACCCTGCTTTACAGCCACCTTGCTTGATTAACTGTATTGAACGGTGGACATGTTTTGCCCCCTCTGGATGAAAGCTGATATAAGATGCACCTGCACTAATAAAGCGTTCAATCATAAGGTCAACATTCTCAACCATGAGATGAACATCAATATCGGCAGTGATACCATGTTCTCGCAATGCCTTGCAAACCATCGGGCCAAATGACAAATTAGGTACGTAGTGGCCGTCCATAACGTCAAAGTGAACAATATCAGCGCCAGCGGAAATCACTGCATCAACATCTCGTCCCAAATTAGCAAAATCAGCAGATAGTATTGACGGCGCAATAATATAGTCTGACATACTTTTTTCTCCACGTTCTCAACTAAATAACATGATAAACCATTTACTGTGTAGATAACATGCTTGTGCAAAATACAACGCACCAAGAGCAACCATGGCCTTGCACAAAAAAACAACACGATGCACCAAAATTAAGCATCTAAAACAATAACATAG
>JBELHI010000039.1:0-18953 GCA_042091475.1 Alteromonadaceae bacterium | reverse complement strand
TATGCACCATGGTCGCTCTCCGGGTTGGAAAACTAAGTTTTTACCAAAGAACGCAAAGCAAGAATCGTTAGGATGGGACATCAACAACCCAGAATTTAATGACTTCTTTTGGGATAAGAGCAACCCGGACGTAATCACTCAATTTGGCTTGGACTGGAAAGGTAAAGTGGCTGAAATTGTTGACAACTACCAACCAGACTTATTGTGGTTCGATGGCCTAAACCAGGCAATGAAGGGTAACCACCCGTCTGAAGATCAAGTCACAGAGATGCTTAGCTACTATTACAATCAAGCTGAAAAGCGCGGCCAAGAAGTCGTGTTAGCAAACAAGCACGCGGGCGATTTCAACTTCCCAGCAGATGTGGGTCTTCGTTCTTACGAAGGCGGAAGAGACATGCCTGAACACGTAGAAGGGTACTATTTAACTGACAGAGCCATTGGCTACCCTTGGTCTTATGTTAACAACAAAACCTACCGCGACGGTGCCAATTTTCATGTTGGTTTCTTGGTTGACAATGTTTCGCGAGGGGGGATTTATCTAATGTCTTTCACGCCTAAAGGTGATGGCTCTATTCCACAAGGTGAGATAGAAATTGCTAAGGGCATTGGCCGTTGGATGGATATTAATGGTGAAGCCATCTACGGCACACGCCGTTATTCTGTGTACGGTGAAGGTAAGCACCTCATCTACAAAAAACTTAAAAAAGGTAAAACGATATACGCGTGGGATTACCGCATCCTAGGTGCAGACGACATTCGTTTTACACAGAAAAACAACACCTTGTATGCAACAGTATTGGGCATGCCTGAAAGCGGTAAATTGACTATCAAAACACTTAACAGTGACTATCCAATCTCCACTGATAATGGCATCAGTAATATCTCGTTGTTAGGAAGTGACAGTGATATTACGTGGTCACGTGACAACACGGGATTACATTTAACTTTCCCCAAGAATTATACTGGTGAATTTGCTCACGTATTTAAAATCAACGTTGACGGTAACTTAATTGTCACTAAGCCTGATGATGCTAATTTTCAAAAACTCAAGCAGCTTGGCAAACTAACGTTAGAGCCTGAAGCCAAAATAAAAACTGTAACGGTTAACAAGTAATGTTACTCAAAAGGAATAGTAGAATGAAGTTTTTACACAAGTTACTCATTTTGAGTGTTACAAGTGCAGCTATGCTGTGCCCTGCTCTGGCAAGTGATAAAACACAAAGTAATAAACGAAAGCCGAATATCATTTTGATGATGGCTGATGATTTGGGTTACGGTGACACCGGATTTAATGGCAACCAAATCATTAAAACTCCTCATCTGGATAACATGGCAAAAGATGGCGTGATAATGTCTAACTTTCATGCCGCTGCGCCGGTATGCTCGCCCACCAGAGGAAGTGTTGTGACCGGTAGGCAACCGTTCCGTTATGGTATATTCAGTGCCAATGTAGGTCATCTACCTGAAGCTGAAATTACCCTACCGGAGTTATTAAAAGCACAAGGTTATGGCACTGGTCATTTTGGTAAATGGCATTTGGGCACCTTAAGTAAGACTATGTCGGCTAAGGGACCAACTCGTAAACCTGAAAAAAATTATTCGCCGCCGTCGGTACACGGCTACGACCATAGCTTTGTCACCGAGTCTGCGGTGGCAACCTGGGATCCAAGTTTCGGTGGCCGCGCTAAAGACAACCCTTTTTGGTTAGATGGCAAGGCCCTAGCAGCTGAAGATCCAAGTCTTAAAGGTGGTGCTGGACGAGTCGTTATGGACCGAGCATTGGACTTTATTGAACAACAAGTTGAAGCAGATAAGCCCTTCTTTACCATTATTTGGTTTCATGCGCCACACGCACCCGTCGTCGCAGGTCCAAAGTACCTAGCCATGTATCCTGAGCATGGTGACGCTGCACACTATTATGGCTCAATTACTGAAATGGATGAACAAGTTGGTCGTCTTCGTGAATTACTAAAAGAGCTTAAGGTTGATGATAATACGTTCATTAGTTTTACCAGTGATAACGGCCCTGAAGGTAAGCAGGTTAAGAAAAAGCATGCAGGTGTCACCGCCGGTTTAAGAGGCAGAAAGCGCTCCCTATATGAAGGTGGTGTTAGAGTGCCAACGGTCATGCTTTATCCAGGTGTATTACCTAATAATAGCGTTATTGATACCGCAGCTTCTACCCTCGACTATCTACCCACCGTATTGGCAATGACGGGTACACCTTACCCGGACGACCGCGCAGTAGACGGTGATAATATTTTGGACGTGATGCAAGGTAAGTCACTAGCAGGACGCTCTATACCATTTTATCACAAGTCAAAACTGACACTCGTAAAAGACAACTTCAAACTGATGTTAAACGGAAAAGAGCTTACATCTGTAGAGCTTTACAATCTGAAGGCAGATACTGCAGAAACAACCAACATTGCAGACAAACATCCTGCGCGCGTAGAAGCAATGAAGAGTGAAATTTTAGCTTACCGAGAGTCTTTCAAGCAAAGCCACGCAGGTGTTGATTACCCAGCTGAGTTAGGGTTTAAGGCGGGGTCTTCTTGGCCAGCTGACAAGAGCGATGAAGAAAAAAGAGAAAAGAAGATTAAGAACAAGAAAAAGAACAAAACCAAACCTGGGAAAGGAAGTGGAAAACAGTGAAAAGGATAATCTTGGGGCTTGCGTTTGGAGGACTATTTGCGTTTGGAGGGCTATTTGCCCTTCAAGGGCAAGCACAAGTAGCACAATTCAAACCCAACCCTAAAGCGCTAAATGAGCGCACTGAGAGAGCCAAAGCTGCTGACGGCTACGTTGATCCCCAAATTGGCGCTGGATTGCTTGATGAGCAAGAAAAAGCTGCTTACCAGGCCTTCCATTCAACCATCAAACTACCACACTTCCACCGTCCCGCTAAAAACTATCGAAAACAATGGCAACACCTAGGTAGTTACGGTATTCCAGAATGGATGTTAGACGCAAAATTCGGTGTGTATACCCATTGGGGTCCTGGTAACGTTCCTGAATTTACGGGCGCGGGTAATTATATCTGGGCAATGTATGACAAACGCAATCCTCGTGGGGTTTATGAACACCACAAAAAAACCTACGGCGGAATAGAAAAAGTGGGTTACACCGACTTGGTGAAAATGTTCACAGCAAAAGACTATGACCCCGCCTTTTATGCCCAACTAATGGTTGATGCTGGTGCTAAATTCGGTGGTTTAGGATTAGTTCACCACGATGGCTACTTGATGTGGGATAGTAAAATCAGTCGCTGGAATAGCATGGACGTTGGCCCAAAGCGTGATTTATTTGGTGATTTTGTCGTTGAAGCTCGTCAACGTGACCTTAAGATAATGGGTAGTTTTCATCACGCCCGAAGCTATAACTATACTCATGGAAAACTTGACCTAGACAGTTTTACCGCACAAGAGAAAGCCACGGTAGATATATTTCAAGAGGAAAACGAAGACTTTTTCTATCCCTCGAGCAAATATCCACCTAAGCAGTTTGGTGAGAATTGGCATAACAAAATAGTCGAAGTGTCAGACAAATATCAGCCAGACTTTATTTGGTTTGATGGTGTACAAATGCATTTAGAACATACCTCGGAAGAGAAAGCTTTATCTGCCCTCACCCATTACTTTGATACCTCTAAGGCGCGGGATCAAGAAGTCACCGTTTGTAATAAATTACCGGCGGGAGATTCAGTGACCCTTACTGCTTGGTTTAACTACCCTGAAAATGTGGGAATGCGTTGTTATGAGAATGGCCGAGACATGCCCGTTGATAATGGTGGATATTGGTTATGGGATCGCTCAATTGCTTATCCATGGGGGTTCGTCAAAAACAACAAGTATAAACAAGACGCAAACTACCACGTTGACTCATTAATAGATATCGTCGCTCGTGGCGGTATTTTTCTGTTGTCATTAAGCCCTACTGCCAGTGGTGAAATTCCTCAAGCCCAAGTAGATATAATGCATGGCATTGGTGACTGGTTGAAGACCAACGGTGAAGCAATCTATGGCACACGTCGCTGGCATGTACCTGCCGAAGATCCCTCCAAAAATTGGACATGGCAGAAAAATGAACAACTCGTTAGCATGCGTTGGGGATACCCTAAAACAACCGCTGATCAAGTCCGTTTTACACAATCTAAAGACGGTATCCTTTTTGCCAGTATATTGGCAAAACCCAAAAGCGGTATTGTTACTATCCGGAACTTACGCCTTAATTCAGACAATTATCCAGAAGCCATCAAAAAAGTAACACTGTTAGGTTATGACAAACCCATCACCTTTAGTAGAAATGAAAACGCATTAACCATTAAATTCCCAGAGGATGCTGAGGATAGTTTTGCCTACGCATTTAAAGTTGAATAACAAAAATAATAACAAATTTTTAGTGGTTATCGCTTTATCAAATAACCACCAAAAACTACTGATAAAAGAAAGGAAACAACAACAATGAGAAAATTTAGGTTAAACAAAATAACTCAGACTTGCCAGTTAGCCTTAATTGGTTGTGGCGTTATGTTGCAATCAGGTGTAGTCAACGCCCAAGAATCTGATGTTGAAAACACGGACATTGAGACTATTGAAGTTCAGGGTTACCGAGTATCAGAGCAAAAGGCCCGTGATATAAAGCGCGAAGCAACGGGTGTGGTAGACGCCATTATTGCTGAAGACATTGGTAAGATGCCTGATGAAAATATTGCTGAAGCCCTTCAGCGTATGACGGGTATCTCTATTTCACGTGACCAAGGTGAAGGTTCAACCATCAGTGTTCGTGGTATAGAGCCAGATTTAAACCGTATCAGTATTAACGGAAAAACATTAACATCAACAGGTGATGCACAAGGTGTTGGCCTAGAAGCTTTTTCGGCGGGCTTGCTTGAGCGAGTTGAAGTATTCAAGACCCAAAGTGCTAGTATGGTGGAAGGTTCGCTGGGCGGCGGTGTAAATTTGAAAACTCGACGCGCACTGGATCAAAAATCAACTAAATTTGTGGTCGCGGGCAGTGGTGTTTACTCAGACCGCGCTGATATTTGGGATCCAAAAGTATCAATTAACTATATTGACCAATCTGAAAGTCGTAAATTTGGTATCGCGACGTCGCTAACCTATGAGAAACGTAACTTACGTCAGGACGGTTACCTTAACGAAGGTTACTTTTTACCAACGGATACCAGCAACGGTAAAATTGTTAAGTCTAATCAACTAAATACTGACGCGTCTTTAGGTCCATTATTTTCCCTCCCCGAGGACAGCCCTCACCGTATCCTTAACGGTGAAGATTACGGTGCCTTTGGTGTTGCTAGGCCAAAGAACTTTAAATTTAATCTAACGCAATCAGAACGTGAAAGAATCGGTGGTTCACTTAGCTTAGAATACCGTCCAGATGAAGAAACTGAGGTTGTATTTGATGCCACTTATTCTCGCTTTAACGTCACCGCAGAAAACCATAAGTTAGGCACCAATTTGATAAATTTAGAGCCTACAACTATGGTCGTAAACGAAAATAATACCGTCGTTGCCGCAGGCTCGTACTTATTACAAAACGGCGAGGTAAAGCGCAATAGTCAGGGTAAATTTAGCAGCACGGGTTCATGGTCAGAGCAACAGAACGACACCTATGTTGTCGGCTTAGATTTTAATAAGCAGTTTAGTGATTTCAAGTTTGAATCATCCGTTGGGTATTCGCGAGCAGAAAGACAAACCCCGCTGTCATACCGATTTGCTTATCAAAACAACAATCGTGATGAGGACTTTTTGTTGTACGGATTTAATATGACAAAAGGCGACGTGGTAAGTATCGAGCAGGTTGGTGAGGGCGACCCCTTAGCCGCAGATGCATTCAAATTAAATGCTATTACTTCCAGCTCTGATATTACCGTTGATGATGAATTGTCAGCAACTATGGACTTTGATATTTATACGGGATGGGACTTTTTTCACACCATTGAAACAGGTATTAGATTCGCTGAACGAACAAAAAATAGAGTTTCAGACCAACCTCGATTTAATGCAAATACAGCCGCAGAAAATGGTGATACTAATATCAACTTTGACGTCACTTTGGACGTGGCTGGAAAAACGTTCCCTGTCGACGATTTTCTAGAGGGTGCCAGCGGAAATACTATTCACAACTGGCCTATCCCTGACATTGACAAATCATTTGCAGGTATTGGGATTACCCCTGAAGAGTTGCAAGTCAGTGATTTGTCTGATCCAGATCCCGCTCGCTCCTATGACATCTATGAAGCGGCTGCCGCGGCATACATACAAGCTAATTTCAATTCAGAAAATGACACTTTAGCCGGTAACATTGGTGTACGTTTTATCAACACAGAAACTGAGAGTTCAGGTTCGATACAAAAAGTTATTGATGGTGAAACAACGTATCAAGCAACCACTTGGAACAATAACTATGATAACGTTCTACCATCCCTTAATATTCGTTATAATCTAGCAGAGGATTTTATTGCTCGGTTCGGTGTGGGTCGTGCTATGTCTCGTCCATCAATGGGTAACTTGGCACCGCGCTTAAACGTAAGCTACGTTAACGATACGGTACGAAGCGGTAATCCTAACCTCAAACCTTTGATTGCAGATTATGGTGATCTAACCCTTGAGTATTACATGGGTAAAAAAGGGATGGTTGCTGCTGGTGTGTTCTACAAGGAAATCAACAATTACACGCAGAAATCTATTGTTGATGATATCCTTGTTTACGGAAATGTTTGCGATAATGAGGGTATTTCAGATGCAAACCCTGCCGACACCTTCCGCGATCCAAACGATCTAAGTAACGAAGTTTCCGAAGACTTTGCTGGCGCACTAGGGTGTAACCTATTCCAAATCAACCGCCCAGTGAATGGCGCTTCGGCAACGGTAGAGGGTGCAGAGTTTACATTCTTCCGCGACTTAGATTTCATGCCTGGTGCACTGAAAAACTTGAGCGTGAAATTTAATTATACCTTCAATGACAGCACCACTGAGGTCATAAATCCTGATACAGGCGAAGCACTTGAAGGATCAACCTTCACACTTCCAGGGCTGTCTAAGCATACCTACAACTCGACGCTTTCATATGAGACAAAAGGCTTCAATGTCCGTTTATCTCACAACTACCGAACGCGTAATATAGAGCGAGTATTTGGGCCTAACCAAAACGTGGTCTACGTTGATCCCTACGGACAGCTTGATTTATCTGCCGGTTTCAGCCTAACAGATAACATCAAAGTATCACTACAAGTGGTTAACGTGACGGATGAGATAAAGACTAAGTTCCTTGACAACCGTCCTTACTGGGAGCAAGTCAATTCTACGGAACGGGTTCACGACTGGAAAGCAGATGGTCGCCGAGTACGCATTGGTATTAACGGCGTGTTCTAAACGTCTTCACAGTTAAGTGACAGACAATTAACAACAGAGGCCAAATGGCCTCTGTTTTATTATGAACGTTATATTTCTAATATTAAGGATATAGCAGACCCGACAGTGTATGTTCAGACAGAAAATGCCAAATTTTCTGATTAGCCGTTTGTCCTTCAAATTCAAAATCAAACCAAATATGACCGCCATCATTCACTCGGTAATGAGCAACCACAGTCCCGTTAGTACCATTCGCGAATTCACTATATTCAATTAATTGACCATTACTGGTCGCCGAAGACGTAAGGGGATTGAGCTCTGTCTGGTTGAACTGTTGCCAAAATGATAAAACATCATTTACCGAACGGTAACCCGTACCACCGTTATAAGGCACAACAAAATCTGCGGTGCCATGAATGATCAAAGTAGGTATTGGCCTTGATGCTGAACATGTAGAAAAAACATCGTCCAGCATAGTGCCAGACACAGACACTATCGCGGCAATTAAGTCCGTTGACTGACATGCTAGACCGTAAGCCATAAAACCACCATTAGAGTAGCCCATTGCATAGATGCGAGAGGCATCAACACTATATTCCGTAACGAGTTCAGCAATCAACGCAGATACAAAGGCAAAGTCGTCAGCGGTACTTTTATTATCACCTCCCAGAGCCGAAGGATTCCAATGAGGATCACCATCCAACAAGCTACCTTGTGGATAAACCAACACTATGCCGTGAGTATTGGCGAGGGATTGCATATCAGTTTCAGCCATATACCCCGCAGCCGTACCGCCGTAACCATGAAAGTTGAGGAACACGGGGGCAGTTTGATCAGCAGCGAAATTATTGGGTAAATACAACGCATACTCACGTTCTATATCATTCACCAATATGGACTCTGATGTTACCTGTCCTAGTGTAAAGTTGGCATCTTCTGTGCCACTGCTAGTGCCGGAGTTATCTAAATTTGGTGTGGATGACGACGCTGCCGTTGCTTGCGTTGCAGGCAAGCCATTATCGTTGTCATTAATGCAGCCTTGTACAATCCAAACAGAGCAGACAAGTAGAACAATTCGCGTAACCGACGGTAGTAACATTTTTCAACCCCTATCCTTTGCTAAATATTCATATATTTATAAATATCTGCCAAGGCTATTTATAAAATAGTCGTATGAGATCAGTTAACCATAGGCAGTGAAACTAAAAAGGTCAAAACGAATTAAATTTCATCCCAATGTATCGATTACATATAAATCTTTGTCTTTGTTCAACTTGTAATAAACCACGTTTAACGTAAATTAGCAGAAAAATGGCGCCGATTAGGCAATGACTTATGCTTTATGTACTCTAGTTGATAAACCAAGAGGATATTCCACTATGACAATGACTGCACTACCCTGTCTCTACGGGTCACTCACGTCACCCTATGTAAGACGCATACGTATATGGTTTGCCGAACATCATATTCCTTATGATTATGTGAACCTAAATATTTTCTCACCTGACGACAAAAACATCTTAACTCGCCTAAATCCAACTCACAAAATTCCAATGCTAGCGTTCCAACAGGATGTCATCTTTGATTCGTCTGTAATACAGCGATATTTATCCAACAAATACCACAGAAATAAGCTTAATTGGCAGCAAGAAAACCAACTTACCGTCATTAACAGCGCCAATGATTCTTTAGTTGAACTATTACTTTGCCAACGGTCGGGATTAGACACCAATGAGGACCTGTTATTTTTCAATTTACAACACCAACGTATTTCGAGTGTGCTAAAACACCTTGATAATGAATTTAAAAACAATCCCATAACTGACTTTGATTATGTTGCCATCTGTTTATTTTGCCTCATTGACTGGATACTGTTTCGCCAATTAGTGTCGATGCAACCCTATCTTGAGTTAATGGCGTTTCACACCAAACATAAACAAAGAACATCATGTAAAGCAACTATTCCGTCGGATTAGTACAATGTGATTTACCAACAATTTACAGCCAACGTCCTTGGTATTGCTCAGTGAATAATTTACACTGGCTTAAATCAGGGAGATAAGCATGGCTTGTAAATTACACTTTAATTTCATTTTTATTTTTGGGATATTCACCTCACTACTCTGCGCCCACAGTGAGGCAAGACAAAATAATACGTCACAGAGGCCAAACATCATTCTGTTACTGGCAGACGACTTAAGCTACAAGTCCGTAGGTTTCTCTGGTAATTCACAAGTAAAAACCCCTCAATTAGATAAATTAGCAAACGACGGAGTCATTTTTGACCGAGCCTACGACACCACCGCCATATGCATGGCGAGTAGAGCTCAAATATTTACTGGAAAATACGAATTCAAAACCGGTACTAACTTCCTCCATGGCGCGATGTCACCAAACATTTGGCAAGATTCATATCAAGTGAAGCTAAGAGAGTCCGGTTACTTTACGGGCTTTGTTGGCAAGTTTGGTTTTGCAGTAAAAGATCCCGTGGATAATTGGGATTATAAGACTAATGACGATTTACCCATTGATGACTTTGACCGTTGGTATGGCTGGCCATCTCAGGGTAGCTATGCATCCAAGGCTAATACCCTCATCGCCAAGTTCAGTAAACAACACCCACACACAACGTCGGCGGTAGCCGCAGCCGCAAGGGAATTTATTGGACAGGCAAAACAAAGTAATAAACCATTTTTATTATCCGTAAGCTTCAAAGCCCCTCACAAACCTTTCTCACCAGACCCAAAATTTGATCATATTTACGCTGACACTGTTTGGCAAAGATCTGTCAATATTGGTGAAAAAGGTGCGAGTCATATACCACAACAAGCCAAAAGTGGTAGGCAATATCGTACTATGCTGGACTTTATTGACAGTAATTACCAAGACAACATGCGCAAGTATAACCAGCTGGTATACGGGGTTGATGTTGCGGTCGGCATGATACGTCAGCAACTTGAGGCCCAAGGATTAGCGGAAAACACCGTTATCATCTTTCTAAGTGATAACGGCTACAGTTTAGGTGCTCACAACATGAGCGGTAAAGTATTACCCTATGAAGAACCGTCAAGAACCCCATTGGTTGTGTATGATCCGCGTATCACACGCGCCAAAAAAGTTGACCGCTCTAATAGCCTAGTTAGTAACTTAGACATGGCGCCCACCCTATTCGCACTGGCAAACGTATCGCCGCCAGAGCACATAGATGGACACAATCTGTTGCCATTACTGACGGACCAGAATGCAACTGTCAATAATGCACTAATGTTGATCCAAGCATGGGGAAATGCACCTACCCACAGTTTGGCCATCGTTGCCGGAGACTACAAATACATCTACTGGCCTTATGCTCAAGATATGCCTGCTGCACAAGAGTTATATCACTTAACGCAGGATTCGGAAGAAATGACAAACTTAGCAAATTCGCCTGAATACGCCAATCAACTAAGAAGCATACAGAGCCATTATGATGCGGCTTTAGATAAGTGGAAAAATGAATCTGTAGAAACCGGGAATTACCCGGTATTTGCTGATATTTTTAACCGACAGCTTGGCTGGCAAAAAAAACTAGAAATGATGCCCCCCGAACTGCGTATCCAATACACTGATTGGCAACGCATAGAGCGCGAAGAGTTAACACGTAAAGCGAATCGCAAGAAAAAGGCCGCCAACAGATTGAAGAAAACAGCTCAATAAACTAATAGTCATTGGGCTTAACTCAGTTTGAGCCCAACATTTAATGCTTTTAATATGCAAATCAAAAATTCACACCATCTTTCATAAATACCTCTCTTACACATTTCATTACAAATTACTCTTTCAAATGCTATGAGAAAAATCTAGTATAGGTAAAATAATTCATAAAAAGAGAGACTTATGCAGACAATATCAACGAAAAAAATACCAACATGGCTGGCAAGTTCAGGCATCTTCGCAATAATAGTTATCGTGATGTTCAATGCACTATACACTGTGGAAGAGGGTAATGTGGGTATTCTTAAAACCTTTGGTCAAGCGACAGAACAAGTCGGCCCAGGTTTACATTTTAAAATTCCAGTGGTTAACTCCGTAGAAATAATAGAAATTAGGACACGTAAAAACGTGGAGCAGCTTCCAGCGTCTTCCAAGGAACAAATGCCGTTGAAGGTGTTTGTATCTCTTAACTGGACGGTACAAAAAGAACAAGCAATGGAGCTCTACAGTAACTACGGTGGCTTGACTCAATTTGAAGAGCGAATAATTGACCCTAAGTTGCGCTCTGCGTCGAAAGATGCAATGGCTAAATACACAGCTGAAGAACTGATCATTAATCGAGGTTCAGCAATTGCTGATATAGAGAGAATACTATTACAAAATATGGATTCATTCCCTGTAAAGATAGACTCTATACAAATTGAAAACATTGAGTTACCAAGAAAATATTTAGAGAGTATTGAAACTAAGCAAGCAGCAAAAAACTTAGCTGATGCTGAAAAACACAAACTAGAGCAACAACGATTGCAAGCTCAGCAGCTTGTAAACACCGCTAACGCACAGCGTGACGCAGCCAAAGCCGCTGCTGATGGTGTTGCCTACCGTATCACTACGGAAGCAACAGCAGAAGCGCAAGCCATCCAACTTAAAGGTGAGGCTGAAGCTAGAGCTATTGATGCAAGAGCCCGGGCTCTGAGCACTAATCAAACCTTGGTTGAATACCAAAAGGCGCTATCTTGGGATGGTAAAATGCCCACCACCGTGATGGGTGAGGGGCAGTCAATCATGTGGAATATGAATAAAAACTAACGCAATATTGAGCCGGTGATAAGCCGGCTTTATTTTATCATTTAAGTCCCCATCACTGTTCTCAATCTCATCACACATAGGTGATATTTGCATTAAATAAACACCTTACAATGGCACCACAAAAAATATTGATTGGTTTAACGCCAGTATGATTAATGATGATAACTACCATGTCCGGGATATACTTTAACATTAACTCGAGGTCTACTACCTCGCCCGCATTGATTATGACGGCTGTGATAAGGATGGTTAGCTGTGACCGTCACGTGGGGTCCCAATTTAACGCCGTAAGAATAATTACCGCATCGCGCATATCTATAACGTCTCGGGATATTGACATACTTATGCTGGTAAACCTGGCCTTTTCTGTAAATTGGGTCATAGTGAGGTTTATGATGTGAATGTGATGGTTTACTCCAACCATGGCTATGAGCATGAACCTTGCTACTTGATAAAAAAAGTGCACAACCAATAGCAAGTGAACAAATAACGATTTTTTTCATGTTTTTCTACCTTATTGAATAACTCTCAATAGTAAGATACACAAACAAAATTAACCAAAACTGAATAGCACTTTAAATACTCAATAAGATATACTCTAAGCATGAGCTATTCTATCCCCGCAAGTACTTTAGAAACCCTGTATCAAATAAAGAAAAGTAAATTCTATGCCCGAGCTGGATGTGTCACTTGTAGAGCAGAAGCTATGGCATTCATTGAAAGCGCAAAAGTAGATTATCCAGATGCAAGACATCATTGTTGGGCTTATCAACTAGGCTCACCAACGACCCCTACGTCAGCGGCAATGTCAGACGATGGAGAACCATCTGGGACTGCGGGCAAGCCAATACTTAACGTACTTCAACACAAGCCTGTTGGTGACGTAATGGTGGTGGTATCACGTTATTTTGGTGGCATCAAACTTGGCGCTGGAGGACTGGTAAGAGCTTACTCTGCGTCTACCCAACAAACCATGAGTGGACTTCCGATTATTCAACACCTTGAGCTGCATCAGCTTAAATTGATCTGCAGTTTCAAACACGAGCAGGCAATTCGACATTGCTTAGAAAAGCATGAAGGCCGCATATTACAATGTGATTATCAAAACTTAGTCGTGATGACTGTCGCTTTACCGCCAGCCTATCTAGAACAATTCACTTCAGTCTGTGCCAATCTCAATGTGAATATCATCCAACAGTAGAAAATAATGATAAGTCAATTGAGTTGCCACATTATTTCTCATCATTAAAAACACTTACTAAACAAATAACACAATAACTTTATATCTTTAGCAGGCACAAAAAAACGCGAACAATGTCGCGTTTATGTCAAAAAATAATTACAAACCTTAAATTGGTGCCGAGAGCGGGACTTGAACCCGCACGTCCATAGGACACTACCCCCTCAAGGTAGCGTGTCTACCAATTCCACCACCTCGGCATAACTCTTACTGACGTTTAGTCAGGTATCTCAGTCGCAGGCTCGTCGTCAACCACTGGAATATCTTTGATTTCCGGTTTCGCTTCAACCGCTGTCGGTACTTCAATATTCTGCCATTCATCAGATGCGTCTTTGGTGGTATTTGACATGCCGCCGAGTATTAGACTGATAACAAAGAATAATGACGCTAATACGGTTGTAGAACGGGTCAAAAAATTACCGCTACCTGATGCTCCAAACACGGTGTTTGCACCACCAGAGCCAAAAGATGCCCCCATGTCCGCGCCTTTACCCTGCTGTATTAACACTAAACCGACTAACAGAACGGCTACAACTAAATATATCACCACTAAAACATCATAAATAATCATTATCTATCTCTTCTCACTCGCCAACTGGCAAATTTCATAAAACGTATCAGGTTGCAAACTTGCGCCACCAACTAAAGCACCATTCACGTCAGGTAACGAAAACAACGCACTGGCATTGCTCGGTTTGACGCTTCCGCCGTAAAGTAGCTGCATTTTACTACCTATTTCCATATCTAAGGAACAAACATAATCACGAATAAACCCGTGTACCTCTTGAACCTGTTCTTCAGTTGCTGCATTACCAGTGCCTATCGCCCAAATGGGTTCATAGGCCACTACAACTTGCTTCAACTGCTGATTGTTCAACTGTTTAAGTGCAGCCGCTAATTGCGACTCTAAAAAGCTAAACAATTCACCACTTTCTCGAATCTGTTCTGACTCACCGATGCATAGTATAACAGTCAGTCCACTATTGATAGCTGCAATCAGCTTGCTCGCTATCAATTCGTCACCTTCCAGCTGTTGAACTCTACGTTCGGAATGCCCGACTATCACGTAACGGCAACCCGAATCACGTAACATCTGAGCACTGACTTCACCGGTGTGAGCGCCCGAAGCCTGCTCGCTAACATCTTGACCGCCAACGTTTAAAACGTTATGGCTATCTTGCCGAATAAGTGTATACGGGGGGCAAACAACAACGGACACACCGTCAATGCCGTCAGAAAAAACCTCTTGGAACTGACTGAACAGCCCTTGGCTTCCATTCATTTTCCAATTACCAGCAATTAAAAACGCATTATCGTCGTGTTTCATTTTCGCCTCTTAACATCGTGCGTGAATATTAACGAATGCGTACCCTAGTTACAAGTATAAACATGGGGTTAGCTGCCTATTCGCTCGCTTTTCGTACAGCCTCTGCAATGTATTCTGCCCATTTGTCTGAATCCGCCTCAGATTCGGCTTCAACCATGACCCTTATCAGGGGCTCAGTACCGCTCTTACGCAATAAAACCCGTCCTGTTTTAGCCAAGGCTGATTCCGCTTGAATAACCGATGTTTTTACCTGTTCGCTTTCTAGAGGGCTAGTACCCTTGGTAAAGCGCACATTGATAAGGCGTTGGGGATACTTTTTCATTCCCGCGGTCAATTCTAATAACGATAACTGACTACGTACCATGGTAGAAAGTACTTGAAGACCGGCAACAATACCATCACCCGTTGTAGATGAATCCAAATTCAAAATATGACCAGAGCCCTCGCCCCCAATACGCCAGTTCTTTTCACTGAGTACCTCTTTCACGTAGCGATCGCCTACCTTACTGCGGGCAAATGGGATACCTAAATTAGTTAATGCTACTTCTAATCCTAGGTTGCTCATCAAAGTCCCCACGACGCCGCCCTTAAGATGGCCGTTCTTTAGTGCATCTCTGGCTATTATAAAGACAATTTGGTCACCGTCGACAATATTGCCTTCAGCATCAACCATCATTATCCGATCACCATCACCGTCTAAGGCAAAGCCAAGGTCTGCATTTTCAGCTAATACTGTTTGGCATAATAAATCTAAGGATGTTGCTCCCACTTTATCATTGATATTGGTGCCAGATGGCTCGTTACCAATTGCAACGATATCAGCCCCCAACTCTTTAAGTACCGCTGGAGCAATATGGTAAGTTGCACCATGGGCACAATCTACTACCACTTTCATTCCCGCTAACGATAATTCAGAAGGAAAATGGCTTTTACAAAATTCAATATATCGACCTGCAGCATCCGTAATTCGTTTAGCTTTACCTAGGAAATCTGATTCAACAACGGTCATTTCCTGATCCAGTAAAGCCTCAATCTCTAATTCTTCCGAGTCATCTAATTTAATACCTTCTGATGAGAAGAATTTAATACCATTATCATAATACGGATTATGGGATGCACTGATAACAATGCCTGCTTCCGCTCTGAAGGTCTTTGTCAAATAAGCTACTGCCGGTGTTGGCATCGGGCCTAGCATACGGCTTTGCACGCCAGCTGCGGACAATCCAGCTTCCAGAGCGGCTTCAAGCATATAGCCAGAGATACGCGTGTCTTTACCGATTAAAATACGGTTGGTATTGTTTTTGGAGAGTACCTTTCCCGCTGCCCAACCAAGCTTCATTACAAACTCAGGGGTAATAGGATATTCCCCTACCTTGCCCCTGATACCATCTGTACCAAAATATTTTCTTGTCATTTTATATCTCTTCTTTATTCGACATCGCTCTAAATATTTTAACAATATCAACCGTTTCAGCCACATCGTGCACACGTAAAATACTAGCACCGTGCATCAAGGCGACCATGGCAGAACCCAAACTACCCGCTAGTCTATCCTCTGGCGGCCGACCTGTCACCTGTCCTATCATAGATTTACGTGACATACCAACCAACACAGGAACCTCGAGTCGTTCAAAAGCATTCAATTCATTAAGTAGTTGATAGTTGTGTTGGCGGGTTTTGCCGAATCCAAAGCCAGGATCAACCCAGATCCTAGACTTGTCGATACCCACGGCCTCACATGCGTTTATTCGCTGGGACAAAAAACTAATCACTTCATCAGTAACACTTTTATATTGTGGCGCAGACTGCATGGTTTCCGGTCGTCCCTGCATATGCATTAAGCAGACTGATGTAGTCGATTGCCTAATAACCTCTATGGCCCCGTCGTCGCGCAAAGCATTAACATCATTAATCATGTCAGCGCCGGCACGTATAGCCTGTTCCATCACAATGGCTTTTCTAGTATCTACCGAAATTTTTACATCACTCTCTTGGCGAATTCTTTCAACCACTGGAATGACCCGCTGCAACTCTTCCTCAGCATCAACGTCAGGGGCTCCCGGCCGGGTCGATTCACCACCAATATCAATGATACTGGCCCCTTGTCTAATCATTAATAAAGCCTGATCGTAGGCTTGTTGTTTTTTCTGAAACAAACCGCCATCAGAGAAAGAATCCGGGGTTACATTAAGTATTCCCATGACTTGGGGGAAAGGTGGTACAAACATAAAATAATTTCCGTGACATAAAAAATGGGTGCATATAGCACCCATTGTATTTAAAACTAATCCTTAGTGTGGCTGTTCACCAGGTTCACCTACAACATCATCACCTGTTGATGAGGTTGGAGTGTTTGACGATGTGTCATCCTTGGGGCCAGAATCTTTATCTTCCCAATCCGCGGGCTGCCGAACGGGTACTCGCTCCATCAAGTCATCAATTTGTTTCGCATCTATGGTCTCGTACTTCATCAACGCGTCTTTCATTGAGTGCAGAATATCCATATTATCTTTAAGTATTTGTTCCGCTCGCTTGTAGTTATTGCTTATTACAAGACGAATCTCACTGTCTATCTGTTGCGCTGTTTCATCAGACATATGTTTTGATTGCGCTACGCTGCGACCTAAGAATACTTCGCCTTCTTCTTCAGCATAAAGTAGAGGACCCATTTTTTCTGACAAGCCCCATTGTGTAACCATCTTACGGGCTAAGTCTGTGGCTCGTTCAATGTCATTTGATGCTCCAGTGGTAACCATGTCAGCACCATAAATTACTTCTTCCGCAATCCTGCCGCCAAACAGGCTAGACACCATACTTTCTAAGTGACGTTTAGTGTAGCTAACGCGGTCTTGTTCAGGCAGATACATGGTAACACCAAGCGCTCTTCCTCGAGGAATGATAGACACTTTGTAAACTGGGTCGTGCTCTGGCACCAAACGCCCAACAATAGCATGACCTGCTTCGTGATAGGCTGTCATTGCCTTTTCTTCTTCTGACATAACCATGCTTTTACGTTCAGCACCCATCATGATCTTATCTTTGGCTTTGTCAAATTCTTCCATCGACACCACGCGTTTGTCATTGCGAGCGGCATACAAGGCAGCTTCATTAACCAGATTTGCTAGGTCAGCACCAGAAAAACCCGGCGTACCTCTCGCAATTACCGCTGGCTCTACGTCATCGGCTATCGGCACTTTGCGAACGTGAACTTTTAATATTTGTTCCCGACCACGAATGTCAGGTAAACCCACCACGACTTGGCGATCAAATCTTCCTGGTCTCAATAACGCTGGGTCAAGTACGTCGGGACGGTTAGTAGCAGCAATCACGATAATACCTTCGTGCCCCTCAAACCCATCCATCTCTACTAACATTTGGTTAAGTGTTTGCTCTCGCTCGTCATGTCCCCCGCCAAGACCGGCACCACGTTGACGGCCTACGGCATCAATTTCATCAATAAATATAATGCAAGGTGATGATTTTTTAGCTTGTTCAAACATGTCGCGAACACGGGAGGCACCGACACCAACAAACATTTCAACAAAGTCCGATCCTGAGATAGTAAAAAACGGTACTTTCGCTTCACCAGCAATCGCTTTAGCGAGCAGGGTTTTACCGGTACCCGGAGGCCCGACCATCAATACACCTTTAGGAATTTTACCGCCCAAACGCTGAAACTTGCTTGGATCGCGCAAAAAATCTACCAGTTCGGTCACATCTTCTTTTGCTTCATCGCAACCGGCAACATCGGCAAACGTCGTTTTGATCTGGTCTTCGCTCAACAACCTTGCCTTACTCTTGCCAAATGACATAGCGCCCTTACCGCCGCCGCCTTGCATCTGACGCATAAAGAAGATCCAAACGCCAATCAACAACAGCATTGGGAACGCAGACGCTAGCATGCTGCCGAGAAACGATGGTTTCTCTGGCTTCTGACCCGTCATTTCGACGTTATATTTCTTCAATTCATTAATCAAATCTTGGTCGTACGGACCAAACAATACTGTTTGAAACGGCTCACCAGTACTCAAGGTACCCTTGATATCCTGACCGTCAATGTGAACGTCGTTTACCACGCCTTGCTCGACGTTCTTCAAGAATTGCGTGTAAGTAATTTCTCGGTTGTTACCGCTATCAGGCGAGAACCCTTGAAATACCACCATCAAAACAACGGCGATGATTAGCCAAAGAATGAGATTTTTTACCATGTCGTTCAATGTATTGACTCCGA
>JBELHI010000038.1:0-19074 GCA_042091475.1 Alteromonadaceae bacterium | reverse complement strand
TTACCACCAGCTAACAGCAGCGGACAGTTGCGTGCATTGTGGGTAGTACTGCAAGCACTGCCGTAAAGTACCTGAGTATTGTCCAACAATGAGCCAAACTCATCTTCGGTATGCTTCATACGGTCAAGGAAATAGGCGAAGTGACTGGCTAACCACTGGTCGTACTTACCCCATTCTTGCCAGTGATTTTTAGACTTGTCGTGACTGATTTTGTGGTGGCCCTTTTTTAAACCAAGGGCAATTTTGGGGTAAGCATCGCCAAAGCCCATGCCGTCTTCACGAGAAACCATGTAGGAAACAACCTCGGTCAGATCTAACTCAAACGCCAGTACGATAAGATCGTACATGGTGCGCACGTAGCCTGTTGGATCAATCTTTGCGTCCACCGCTAAATCAAGGTGATCAGCATTGAAATCTTTTAATGGGATGTCTAACCAAGCCTCGTTGCTTTGAATTTGTTCTTCCAATTGGCTTAATGAGCTCATGTGCTGCTCTAATTTGTGCTTGTCGTTTACTCCGAGCTTGCGTTGTAAGCGCTTGGAATCTTCCAGTATCAGGTCAACAATCTTGCGTTTTCGGGCCAGTGCAATACGGCGTTCTGCCGTTGTGCCATTGCCGTTCACTGAGAAGTAACGCTCAAAGATTCGACGATGACTATGCTCTGACGGTATTGGGTTTCCTTGAGGATCATAGGACAAGGTTGCGGCCCGTGATTTGAAACCAACGCCACCATCAGCAGATAACACCAGTGAAGGATAACGTGTTTGCAGTTTCTTAATTTGCGCTGCGTATTGGTCTACCGACACAGAGTTCTTATACTCCCCGCGCAGGTCACCCGCTGTAAGGAAAGTATCTCCTGCAATATGACCCATTAAACTTCTCGATTTTGGATGACTCAACCCGCTAATCACGGAAAGGTTTGCACGGTGAGGCTCTAATGACTTCAAAACGTTGGTGAACTTGTAATCACTACCTTGACCACTGGGAAACCAGTTCCATTGTTTATACTCTGATTCAAGACCGGGCAAGCTTACACCGTTAGGAACATACACATAGGCGAGGCGTTTAGGGGCACTTAAACGTTTTCCCTGCTGGGGTTTAGTGTCTGCCATACACTCTAAATAAGGGAGGCATGCGGCAACACCCGCTCCGCGCAAAAATGTGCGGCGGTTTAAACGAAATGGTTTAGCTGAACTCATAATTAAATACCTTATCCCCGTTTGAACGACGGACTATTAATAATCGCCAATAACACAGACTGCATACTGTAACCGTTTTCTTTTACTTTACTCAAGATTGCGTCTAGCTCATCATCATCTTGGAAGCTTACTTCTTTACCGAGTGCATAGGCGAACAAATGCTTAATCAAAGAGAGGGCGACTTGATCAGATTTGTTATCCATCAGATATGCCTTAATTTCAGCCATCCCTTCTACCGAAATACCATCAGGCAAAATGGTGACAGAGTCTACTGCGATCCCTTTATAATCCGCGCGATAACGACCCACTGCATCGTAATTCTCAAAGACAATGCCGTAGGGGTCGATTTTGGCATGACAATCACGACATGATTCTTTGTCACGATGAAGTTCAAGCTGTTGTTTGAGGGTCAATTGGTCGAACCCTGGCGTGTCTGGATCAAGCTCTGGCACGTTAGGCGGCGGCGGTGGTGGCTCAACCCCCATAATCTTTGACTTCAACCAAACAGCACGCTTGACGGGATGACTATGTACACCATCCGCATGACCGGTTAAGAAAGCACCTTGGCCGAGTAATCCACCACGACCGGTCCCACTATGCAAAGGGACTCTCCGGAACTCAGGACCTAAGACGCCATGAATGCCGTAGAATGTCGCGAGATTTTGGTTCAACATCGCAAAGTCAGATTCAATCAGATTTGTTGCACTGAGGTCATTCTGGATCAAGTAAGACAGGAACTCGGTTGTCTCGTTTACCATGTCTTGTTTAACAAAGCGGTTAAAATCTGGGAATTTTTCCATATCAACCGTCTGTCCCTTCAATAGGTCTACGCGCAACCATTCTGCGGCAAAGACATTGATAAATCGCTTTAGTTTTGTGCTGTCTTGAACCATACGATCCAGTTGTGAAGCCAAGTTCTCTTTCAAGCGACCTTGTGCTGCTAAATTCAGTAATTCCATATCTGGCGGTGAGTTCCAAAGAAAATAAGATAAGCGACTCGCTAAAGCATACTCACTGATAGGTTGACGCGTGGTTTCAGACGCAGCTAGACCGCTTATACCCAATAATTCAAATAAACGGTTAGGCTTTTGTGGTGTTATTTCCACTTGTGAAATGTGCTCTGTGGGCTCTGCTAGGTATAAGAAGTTTGTGGAAGACAAAATAGCAACTAAAGTTTCTTTTACACTATCCTCAAAGCGAGGAAAATCCTCTTCAATGGCTTGCCAGAAGTCAAAATAGGGTTGAATTTCATCAGCTGATAGTGGACGTCTAAAAGCCCGCTCTGCAAAGGTGTGAATGACTAGTTTGGCATAGTCAGGGCTGGTCTTATCTAAGGCCGAATCAATAAAAATGTCACGGTGCGGTTGGCTTGGCCACTGTTCATAGATGGGGGCTTTAAATTCAATGTATTCAACATTCAAAACCGAGCCCTTGTCCTTGGTATTTACGATCATGTCACCATTCCAAACACCAATTTTGAGGCTACCGCTGATCCATTGGTCACCTTCAGCATCCGGATTTGGTACCGGTAAGTTCTCTAATCTTCCGCGGAATCGATAGAGTTGGCTTTCACCGTTATCAGTAGTCACAGTCGATACATCGTCAAGGGCAAGGTAATCCATGCCGTCATCGGTGCGTGAGCCAATGTAGGGTACCACGACAGGTGAGGCGTCGGGATTAACTTCATTGACAAAGTATAAATCGCTTATCACTGAAGTATCATTTTTGTCAGGTGTGATTTTGGTCAAAATAAGATCACTGAATCCAGGAAAGTTTTTCAGAGCCGTTAGCCGGATTTGGTGGTTGCCACCTGTCAGAGTAGCAATACCCAACTTGGACACAACGGGTTGTCCCTCTTTCGCTCTTCCCGTTGCGGTAAGATGATGAGCAAATTTCACCCTGTTACCCAGCTTTAGTTTTACCGTGGTGGTTTCGTCCATGGCAAGTTCAGGGTGAACTAAATTGATTTCATAATACTCAGGTTGTTTAGCGCGCAAATTGACGTTGAATCGGGCCGCTCCTGTTAGTGCTCCATCAGGCAGTTTAAAGAAACGGGGATCTTGTGTATCTTGTTCCAAACTGTTTAGAGTCTCTGCCTTGGCAGGCAACATGACAACAGACGTTTTGTTATTGGTAATAGGATGATGTTGTTTATCTAACTTAATAATTGGGTCCACATTGTCAGTGGCGCTGGCCTCAGACCATGGTACTGTAAATGTCTCGCCACGAGACGCTTTAATAGTGATTTCAAAGTTGCCTTCCATGGGGAAGTGTTTTTTCACTTGCATAGCAAGGTTAGGTGAAGGCCCATGCCATGAACCTAGTTTACCCTCTTGGTTAATTTCAGGATGTGGTTTAGCCGAAAATAGTGAAATGCCTTGCTCATTGACGGCAAAACGATGTCTCTCTGAACCACGCAAACTGGCACTGAAATAGGTCTTTATATCGCCGAGTGTTTCATCAGCTTTTGGTTGGCCATTTTCATCAAGTACTTCCACATAAAAATGCTGTTTTTTTAGGGGAACACTCAAGTAGCCACCAGATTGCCTGTGATTTTGACCTATTCCAATGTTGTGACCAAAATGCATACGGTAATGCACAAGGTCAGGCTTCTCTTTAGAACCGATGGCTTTGGAAAGTGCAGTTCGAGCGATTTGCTCAAACGTTTCCAAGTGCAGTCTGGAGTTTTGTAAAAGTTCTGCATTATTACTAAAGCCGATTTCTGAGAGTGGATCAGTGGGTAGGGGTTCGCTAAACGCCACATCAATACCCATGAGATCTTTTAATGTGTTTTCATATTGGTTTTTTGATAGGCGTCGGATAACTTGCTGACTTTTACCCTTCTTAGTTTCTTTGGCAAGATTGATACCGTCTGTTAGCCATTCCACCATCTGACGCCTCTCCTCGTCACTCGGTTGTTGTTTCTTTGCAGGCGGCATTTGGCCGGTATTGATCATGTCCAGTGCAGCATGCCAATGTGGGGCATCATTACCATTAATAAAATCAGGACTTAAGACATCCAATTGCACGCCACCTTTTTGAGTATCAGCACCGTGACACCCAAAGCAGTATTGATTAAACAAAGGCCGGACAGTTTCGTTATAAACAGCGTCGTCTACTTCAACTACCACTTTTGCTGTTGCTGGAGTAAACCAAGTTGCAATAGGCTGTGGCGCAAAGCGAACAAGGTAAGTTTCGCCATGGACCAGGTTACCGCCAGCATGAGCAGCGTAAAAAATCCCAAGAATAAGTGCAGTTGATGCTGTACTGTAAGCTGTTTTGTGCCATCTCCGAATACGACTAGACACGAAGATAGCGGTTGCACAAAAAGACAACAGGGCAACCCCTAGGCCTCCGAGCATGTGCCGTCTAATTTCATCAATGGTGAATCCTTCATTAGCGGCTAATAACATCCCCATCAGTACGGTAAAAAATACCGCAAATGAACCAAGCCACCACAGAACCTTGATAAAGGGTTTCAAGGTTGAATTTTTGGTAAGGGTCGCCCAGATGGATAAAGCCGGTGCCAGCAATAACAGTGTGACAGGGAAATGCAAAACGAGGATATGGAAGCGACCTATAAAGCGCAAAAATCCGTCGCCCGCTTCACCGTTAATTGGCACCACGGATGCAACCGTGAGTATGATCACGCTCATGATTACTAGCAGCCACTGAGGCTTAAACCAACGCAACTTAAACACACTATCTCCAAGATCACTCAACAATTCGAGTAAATTCAATCATCAGGTTTTTTGTTATAAATAATTCCACAGTTTTTACAAGGTTTTTATGTATTCTTTTAAAATAATTTACAAAAAAGTGAGTTTTCATGACATTGAGTATGGATTGATTGGAAAGCGAGAGAGCAATAATGAAAAATTTGGGTGTAATAATGAGCCAATATCAGACTTTATTTCATGTCAACAGTTGTTGCATTTCTCGGCCGAGGTAACACAACTGCTCCTTGATGTTGTATTTAGTTTATATAGGAATGAATAATTTAACTAGGTTTATCATGGCTGACATTCAACTAAACGGTGAAACATAATGGGTTGGTAGATTGGTAAAGTAGTCTATTGATAGGTTTCCATCCTTGCGAGATGGAAACCTATGTTACTTAAAATATGTGCTTAATGAACAATAGAAATTTATGGCGAACCACACGGGTTGCTCGCCATTCTTGATCTAGAAACCTTACTCTCCAGACGAGTCCATAGGTACTAATATGGCTTCAATAGTATCGAAATACAGTGTTGTTACCCCCATAAAACCAGAGTCACTGCCTACGAAAACCCATGCTGTTCCATCATCATCAGTGGTTATAGAGATATCTTTATATGGATCCGACTCAAATGTATTTAGACTATACAATTCACTATCACACGCTAAGCTGCTTACCGAAACATCTCCCAACACAACGGCATTAGCACCACTCGTTGACTGATTACCAATATCAATATTCATGTAATAATCTGCTTGAATCGGTTCAATAACAGCAGCTCCTGCTTTGATAGAGACTGACTCACCAGGCGCCCCGCCTGCACCCACACAATTTTCACCAGCATTTGACCAGACGCGAGTTATGAAGTGCACTTGGTATTCACTATTCGGTGCTAGATCGGTCACTTCACGTTTCAAATACATGAATAAATCACTACTGAGGTTGTTGCCTCTGAGTAAGAACGATGATTGTTGTGTCTCTCCAGGCGAACTGCTTAATTCTGCTGTGAGACCGAACGTTTCCTCATCACCCACTGGATAATCAGAAAACCCTGCTACCCATTCGGTCGTTGTTTCAGAAAAATCGGTTGCAATAAAGACAGTCCCGTCTGGATATGTCGGCACAGAATCAGTTGTGTAATCGCAAGCGACAAGGGTAAAAGAAAGTAAAGTAAGTGCAATTCGTTTCATAAGTAGTTCCTAGTAATAGTAATAATGATCTTGAAACGAATAATACGTAAACTCCTTGCAACTAATCTGTATAACAAGCTTTTCCAATTGTCACCAAACTGTTACCAATCGTTACCGGGTAGTGCCTACTTAAACTTCAAATTACCACATGAATATACAGCGGGAATATACAGTACAGCGGGAATATACAGGGCATCCGCACATAAGGAGCCACTAGATTATTGTTTTACTTTGTTATTTGGTGATAGGACTAATTTAAGCGAGCAGTCAAGTTCGCTTCAAACCGTTTCATTCAGGAAAATTGATAATATTTGAGGGAACTAGTCGCCTCATAAAGCCCATTGCTGTTTAATACACAATCTCAAGACACCACAACTACCATCACTGGGCTTATAAAAATAAGGCTTACCGTTCTTTCAACAGCTTAAACAGAATGGATTAGTAGACTGGTAACGTCGGCTATTGATAGGTTTCCATCGATCAAAGATGGAAACCTATGTTGTTTAAAATATGTGGTGCTTATTTGACAGCTAATATGGTTATTATTATTCCACTGTCACTGACTTGGCTAAATTGCGGGGTTGGTCAACGTCAGTCCCTTTAATTAAGGCCACATAATATGACAACAACTGCAACGGCACGGTATACATGATGGGCGCCACTACGTCTTCAATATGCGGCATGTCAATCACGCGCATGGTGTCGTCACTGGCAAAATGTGCTTGTTTATCAGCAAATACATACATGATACCGCCGCGGGCACGCACTTCTTCTACGTTAGAATGAAGTTTTTCCAATAATTCGTTATTGGGTGCTACCACAATCACGGGCATGTCATCATCAATTAACGCTAACGGCCCGTGCTTAAGTTCACCGGATGCATAGGCTTCTGCATGAATATAAGAAATTTCTTTCAGTTTTAGTGCGCCTTCCATTGCAATAGGGTATTGGTCTCCACGGCCCAAGAACAAGCTGTGATGTTTGTCGGCAAACTCTTCAGCAAGGGCCTGAATAGATTGGCTCAGGCTGAGTGATTCTTCTAATTTTGCCGGTACACTGAGCAGGCCGTTGACTATGTTGTCATGGTCTTGCTGGCTAATACCATTATGGTTACCTAAGGCCAATGTCAGCATCATTAATCCAGTTAGCTGAGTGGTGAATGCTTTGGTTGATGCTACACCTATTTCAGCCCCTGCACGGGTCATAAATGCCATGTCTGACTCCCGCACCAGTGATGAACCGGCCACGTTACAGATGGTCAGTGAGGCCAGATAACCTTGCTCTTTAGCTAAACGCAGTGCTGCTAGAGTATCCGCGGTTTCACCCGATTGTGAAATAGTGACCAACAAACTGTTTGGATGAACAAAGGATTTTCTGTAGCGAAACTCTGAAGCAATTTCTACATTACAGGAAATGTTGGCGTATTGCTCTAGCCAGTATTTCGCTGTCATACCGGAATGGTAGCTGGTACCACAGGCGACAATTTGCACGTGTTTCACTTTACTCAGTAAGGTATCTGATTTGTCACCAAACACATTTTGGGCTAACCCCGCGGCGGAAATACGCTCACTCAGGGTGTTGCGAACCACGGTAGGTTGTTCGTGAATTTCTTTTAGCATGTAGTGGCGATAGCCGGCTTTGTCGGCTTGATCAACTTCTATATCAGAATCGTGAATGTCTCTTTCAACTTGATTGCCTTGGGCATCATAAATTCGCACCGCATCACGGGTGATTTCTGCAACGTCGCCTTCCTCTAAATAAATGAAGCGTCGGGTTACTGGCAACAAGGCCAATTGATCAGAAGCAATAAAGTTCTCACCAATACCAAGCCCAATGACCAAAGGACTGCCAGAGCGTGCAACAATGATACGGTCTGGATCTTGATTATCCATAACTACGGTACCGTAAGCACCATCAAACTCAGATACAGCGGCTTGCACTGCGGCAAGAATATTACCGGTAACCTGCAGTTTTGCATGTATGGTGTGTACCATGGTTTCGGTATCAGTTTGCGAGGTAAAGGTGTAACCTTGTTCGGTTAAACCCGTTCGCAGCTGGTGGTGGTTTTCAATAATACCGTTGTGTACTAGGGCAATGCGCTCAGAGGAAATATGGGGATGGGCATTGGCTTCAGTGACACCACCATGGGTAGCCCAGCGGGTGTGGGCAATACCTACGTGTCCAGTCACGCCGTCAGTGTCTACGGCATCAGCAAGGTTAACGACTTTACCTATCCGGCGAGATCGCAGTAACCCGTTATCTTTATTGAAAACTGCCACACCGGCCGAGTCATAGCCACGATATTCGAGTCGCTTCAAGCCTTCTATCAATATAGGCGTCATGTTACGTTCGCCAATTGCTCCCACAATTCCACACATAGTCGTTCCTTTGCTTTACTGTTTTACCGAGGCACAGATAATGGTAACCCCGTGTTGTTTAATGGTTTGTTTGTCGTTATCAGCGAGGGTGTCGTCGCTGATGAGTACTGATATTTGTTGCCAAGTAAGCTCTTGATTGGGCATTTTACGGGCTACTTTGCCTGATTCAGCCATCACCACCACTCGCTGGGACACTTCTGCGATGGTGTTGGTCACTTGGGTTAATTCATTAAAGGTTGTGGTACCGCGCTCTAGATCAATACCTGATGCCCCCACAAACGCTAAGTCAAAATTGTAGGCCTTGATAGTATTTTCCGCCATTTGTCCCTGAAATGAGTGGGACTGGTTGTCCCAGGTACCGCCTGTCATTAATAACTGATGGCTGTTGTCTTGTTCCAATATCTGATTGGCCGTATACATGCAGTTAGTCATGATCACCAATCCGCGCTTCTCCCTTAGAACCGGTACCAGTGCTGCAGTGGTACTGCCGCTATCAATGATTATTCTATCGTGATCTTTAATTAACTTCGCTGCGGCTTTTGCAATGGCGGTTTTGGCCGGTGAATGGGCGGTTAGCTCTTCGGTATCTGTGGGTATGACCACGGCACCGCCAAATTTTCGTAGTAGCATGCCTGACAGCTCTAATGCGCCAAGGTCTTTGCGTATGGTGACCTCTGATACGGCAAGCTGAGTGCTTAATTGTTCAACACTGACTTCGCCAGATGCATGTAGGGACTGCATGATGAGATTTCGACGTTGTTGGGTATTGCGTTTTTGCATGTTGTCAGGTTAAGTTTCAAAACGAAACTTAATGATAGGGTTTTTATTTTGAAACGCAAGATATTTTGTAGGGAAGTATTAGAAATATGATATTAAGTGAAAAACAGAGTGGTCAGTATTTGACCACTCTTAATGTGACAATTGGCTTATTTTTTAACTGGCCGTTGCCATAACGGCAATTCTACCTGTTTGGCGCGAGCCACGGCCAACGCATCTGCAGCAACGGCTTTGGTGATGGTTGAGCCTGCTGCAACGGTAACGCCCTGTCCAATGGCCACCGGCGCAACCAATGAACTGTTAGAGCCTATAAAGGCGCCGTCGCCAATGGTGGTTTGATGCTTGTTAACACCATCATAATTACAGGTGATGGTGCCGGCACCAATATTCACGTCTTGGCCAACTTGAGTGTCACCTAGGTAGGTAAAATGATTGGCTTTAGAGCCCTTACCTAATGTAGATTTCTTCATTTCAACAAAGTTACCCACTTTACTGTTCTCATGCATTACGGCACCGGGGCGCAAGCGTGCAAATGGGCCTATTTGAGCACCACTGGCAACCTCTGCTTGTTGCACGATGGAGTTGGCTTCTACCACGGTATTGTCGCCAATGGTACAGTTGTCCAGAATACAGTTAGGGCCAATGTAGACATTACTGCCTAAGCTAACATGACCTTTAACAAGGACATTAATATCTAAGGTGGAGTCCTGACCGCATTGTAATGTACCGCGAATATCCAATCTGTTTGGATCCATTAGGGTAACACCTGACATCATTAAGTTGTGTGCTTGACGGGCTTGATAAGCACGCTCTAAGCGAGCCAATTGTGCGCGGTTGTTAATGCCTTCAACTTCTACTGAGGTGATTGGGTGTGCGGCTTTAATGGTTTTTCCTTCAGCGGCTGCCATGGCAATCACGTCGGTGAGGTAATATTCACCTTGGGCATTGTCGTTACTCAGATTATTTAGCCAGCGTTTTAAGTCTTTGCCATTGAGCACCATCATGCCGGTATTGATTTCGGTGATTTTGTGTTGCTCTGGTGTTGCATCCTTGTGTTCAACAATTGCCATGACGTTGTCGCCGTCACGGATAATTCTACCCATGCCTGTGGGATCATCTAAGTGCACGGTTAACAGGGCAAGGTCAGCACTGGCTTTAACGGTTCTTAAGTTATTTAAGGTTTCAGCGGTGATCAGTGGTGCGTCACCCACTAATACCATCACATCTTCATCGTCAGATAATGCGTCTGCTGCCTGCTGAACAGCATGACCAGTCCCTAATTGCTCGGCTTGTAGGCACCAATTTAACGGGTTGTGAGCTAATGCGGTTTGCAGTTGTTCTGCGCCATGGCCGTAGACTAAATGGAGGTTGTCTGCGCCCATTTCGTTGGCGGTATCAATAATATGCTGAACAATGGGTTTATCGGCAATGGGATGCAATACCTTGGGTAGTGAAGACTTCATGCGGGTACCCTTTCCCGCCGCAAGAATAACAACTGAAAATGCCATAACGATTCCTATCAGGCCAAAAAAACAGCGTGTATTCTAACGGTTATTTTACCTTACTGGCAATCATTGCTTTTAATGCAGCGAAGTTTATTTTTATTCCCGTGGTCAGTGATACACCAAACAAAACTAAGATGCCGCTGACGGATTGTGACAGTGATATTTGCTCATCCAGTAATAATACGCCCCAGAGAATACCAAATACCGGTACCAGATATGCCACTGTAATGGCCTTAATTGCCCCAATACACTTAATAAGATGATAATACATGACATAGGCAAGGGCTGTAGAGACAGTGCCTAGCAATACCACGTTCCACCATGCTTGGGCTGAAATGGTCTGGCTTGGCCACAGGTATATACTTGGGATAATCAGCATTAGGGCTGACATCCACTGACTGCCGGTGGCGACGGTCAGCGGGGCTACACCGTTAAGATATTTTTTACTGTAACAGGCAGCAATCCCGTAGCAGGCAGAGCCCGCAATGGCGGCTGTGATGGCATACAGGCTACCGCTCAGGGTAATACCGTTGTCTGCCACCAAGGATGAGACACCAATAAAGCCGAGTATAATACCCGCCACAGCAGTGACCGAGAGTGTCTGCTTGAGCCACAGGGCACCAAATAACGCGCCAAACATAGGCGCTGTGGCGTTTAACATGGAAGTAAATCCAGCTTCCAAGGATAATGTGGCAATACTGAATAAGGTAAATGGTAAGGCGCTATTAAGCACTCCAACGGCAAAAAGATGTTTCCAATGCCTGAGACTTTCTGATAATAAATTTTTATACAGTAACAGCGGTGTTAGGCATATCGCAGCGAGCAAGGTCCTCAAAAATATCAGGGTGACCGGACCAAATTCATGGCCAGATGCCCGCATAAAGTAGAAGGAGAGGCCCCACAAGGCGGCCAACAGTAACATTTCAAAGCCATGGATTAGACGCACTTATTTACCGTCCTTCGGTGTGGGTTTTAGGTAGGTGTAACCGTGAAGGCAATCTTCGTAAAAGTCAGTCCATTTGACACCCTCTCGTGGGCGGATGGTACCTTGGGCAACTTGCCGATCAATCATCTTTTTGACTTGTTGTGCCATCGCTGATGGGTTGTATTGCATGACATTGAGTACGTCAGTGACGGATGAACCTTTAACGACCTCTTCAATATAAAAATCCTCTGGGTCGTCGTCGTCACTAAATACATGTACCTCGTTGACTCTGCCAAAGAGGTTGTGCATGTCGCCCATAACATCTTGGTAGGCGCCCGTTAGAAAAAGCCCAATAAAGTAATCTTGATCAGCCTGTAGCTCATGTAGCGGCAAGGTTTTATTGGGGCCGTGTTCACCAATAAACGTATCAATTTTTCCGTCACTGTCGCAGGTAATATCTACCAATGAACAGTTAACTGTAGGCTTTTCGTTCATCCGTGTAATGGGTACGACGGGTAGCAGTTGATCAATCGCCCAGATGTCTGCGGCCGACTGAAACACTGAAAAATTACATAAATAATAGGACGACAAATCAATATCGATGTCGTTAAGTTCGTCAGATACAAATTCTGCGTCAGCCATACGTGTTTGAATCTGACGCATCAATGACCAATACATGGTCTCTATTTTGGCCACTTCTTTAAGACTGATTACGCGTAACTTGAATGCTTCTATTGCCTGTTGCTTGGCTTGTGTTGCGTCGTTATACACTTCCTGAATGCGGTGACCTTTGGACAACAAGTCTGCGGTACTGCGCATGTTGCTTACCAGCATATGCTCACCGTCTATAGGTTGTGTATCAAATGCGGTACCCCAAGAATGTATTTCACCCAGTATTTCGGTAATGACACAGCTATGGTGGGCGGTCATTGCACGGCCACTCTCACTGACGATAGTGGGATGTGGTACCTTTTCTAAATCACACATCTGTTTTATGCCATAGACAATATCAGAGACGTATTCTTCAATACTGTAATTACGTGAGGATTCACCAGTAGACTGACTACCGTCATAATCTATGCCTAAACCACCACCCACATCAATGTATTCTAATGGTACGCCCATCTGACGCAGTTCAGCATAAATCAGTGCACTTTCATTAACAGCATCTTTAACCGAGCGGATATCGGTAAGTTGGCTGCCTATGTGAAAATGTAATAACTTCAAACAATCTAACATGTCGTGTTGTTCTAAGTAGTCAGTGGCGTTGATGATTTCTGCGAACGACAGGCCAAATTTAGCACGATCACCACCGGAGCCTTCCCATTTGCCTTTACCTACCACGGTCATTTTTGCTCGAATGCCTATGATGGGATCCACATCCAGTTGTTTCGCAGTCTTCACTAGGGCGACTAATTCGGTAAACTTTTCCACCACGACTATGATCTTGCGGTCAAGTTTGCGTCCTAGCATGGCCAGCCGCATAAACTCTTCATCTTTGTAACCATTGAGAATAGTTAGCGCGTTCGGGTTAGTATTGTAGGCGAGTACTGTTAGCAACTCGGCTTTCGAGCCAGCCTCAAGACCGTAATTATATTCTTGTCCAGCAGCGACAATCTCCTCCACTACCTCACGCATCTGGTTAACTTTTACAGGATACACACCCAGGTAACTGCCCTGATAGTTTTCCTTTTGTATCACGTCTAAAAATGTCGTATTTATTTTTTTTACTTGCGAATGCAAGATGTCATGAAACCTCACAACGACGGGGAATTGTATCCCTTCTTGTTGGATTTCAGTAACGACCTTGGCCATATCTATGGATATATTCGGTGTTTCTGGTACTGGCGTTACTTTGAGGTTACCGTTGTCGCCTATTCTGAAATACCCACCGCCCCAACGTTCAACACGGTACAAGTCTTCCGCATCTTTAATAGTCCAACTAGACATCAGCGTTTTCCTTATTGGCCAGGCACAGGATTAATTCTCTGACAACCTTTGCGGCAAACACAGAGCTATTACCGGTCGGGTCTATTTCAGGCGACAATTCCACCACATCAGCACCGACTAAACGCTTGTTAAATAACCGCTTGCACAATGCCACAAATGAATGAAAATCCTCACCGCCGGGCTCAGGCGTACCGGTACCCGGGAAGAAACTAGGATCAAAGTAATCAAGATCCAAAGTAAGGTAAATAGGGCGGTTATTGGGAATGGCATCAATGGCCGTAAAGAAATCTTGTTGTGATGTGCACAAGGTATTGCTTTCTCGCATCCATTGGTATTCTTCACGGGTGCCCGAGCGTATGCCGTATTGGATTAATTGGTGATTTGTTTGCATTTGGTCAACCACTCGGCGAATGATTGATGCATGGGAGTAATGAAACCCTTCATAGCCATCACGCAGATCTGCGTGAGCATCCAGGTGTACAATGACTAAATCGTCATAAGCTTTGAGATAATTTGTAATAGGCGCATAGGAAATTGAATGCTCACCGCCTAACGTCAAAATTTGCGTGTCATGAGCTTTTATGTCCGTTGTGTCAACCAAGGTATTGAAGTTCTCCGAGGCTGATTGCCACTGAACCTCTGCCGATTGCGTTTCATCAATGGTGAGGTTACCTAAGTCGTAAAAGTTGATATCCTCTAAGTCAGCATCCAGATAGGGTGAGTAACTCTCGATACCGTCAGAAATAAGACGCAGCGCATCAGGCCCTTTGCGGGTACCTTTTCTAAAACAGGCAGTACCATCAAAACCAAAGCCAATCAGGTTGATATGACGACTGATAAGTTGCTGTGATACTGACGCCATATGGTAAGGGCAATGAGGTGGCTGAAGTAATGCAAGGTGATGTTTGGACATAGTAACTAACCGCATAAAAAACTGATGCAAGTATAAACGCTCTTGCTCAGGTTATCGACCACTTTTGATTTGAACCGCCACCGGTATATCGATATTGGCGGCAGTTCAATATTGTCCCGTTAGTAGGTAAAGCGGGATAAATGGATGGTGAGCTCTTGTTGCACGCGTTGCAAGTCTTGATTATTTTGAGTCAATGATTGAGATTCTGTCGCTACCGTAGAGGCGCCATCACTCACTTGTATCATAATATTTTGACTTTCTTTGGTCAGCGATTGTTGTGCTTTGGAGTGTTCTGCGATGAGTTTATTCATGTCGTTGATGGAATCAATGTCTTGTCTGAGTGTCGCTAATGATTGAGAAACACTTTTGGCATTATTTATGGTGGTGGTTGCAAGCTCCATACAACGGTGAGTTGACTTGAATGACACATCTACTTTGCTGTGAAGTTGTGAAATTATGCCCTCTATTTCAGCCGTTGATTCATAGGTTTTTAGTGCTAGTGCACGCACTTCGTCTGCAACGACTGAGAATCCCCTGCCCGACTCTCCTGCTCTCGCAGCTTCAATAGAGGCATTCAACGCGAGTAGGTTAGTTTGTTCGGCAATATTTCTAATAACATCTAACATACGACTGATTTCAGTGCTTTGATCGCGCAATTCAGTCGCGGTTTCGGTTGAGCATTCTAGTTCTTCGACTAGGGATTGAATATTGTCTAAGTTATGATCAACTTGTTTGTTACTTTCGTTAGACATATGGCTCATGGCATTGGTATTGTCTGACGTTAATTGCGCCTGTTGTGCTATGTTTTCAATTGTTTCCGCTAGTTGTGTTAGTTGGTTTTGTGTTTGTGCTGTATTTTCTTGCTGTTGACTCGCTTGTGTACGTATATTGTCTGAGGTTGTGGATACATTATTTCCTGTGGTAATGAGCTCATTATTAACGCCGGCTAATCCCATCACGATATTGTGAATAATTTCAATAAATTTATTGAAACTATCAGCTAGCGCGGCAATTTCGTCATTACCCTTTTGTGGAATACGTTTGGTTAAATCACCATTGCCGTCAGCAATATCTTTTAAAACATTTGATAGCTCGGCAATGGGATTAATCACAATTCTGCGCAAAAAATAGATCAGTAGCGAGCCTAACAGCATGATCATTACGATTGACGATACTAACTGCAACACTAGTTGTTGATTCAACCGCTCAGTGATGTGGTCTGTGGAATAGGAAATGGTTATCTCACCTACTTTACCTTTTTCACTCCATGTTACTGGTATGACACTAACGTCATTATTTATCATATTACCGGCATTTGAAGAGCCTCCGATAAATTGCCCTCTGTGATCGCTAACGGACAACGTGTCAATACGTTTATCTTTTACCATTGCATTGCTAATACTGGTAACCAGTTCATGATCATAGTTAAACACGGGTTCAGTCAATATAATGGTAAGTTGATCATTTATCGCACGCTGCTCTTCAGTCCATTTTTCTAATTCTTGGGACTTCTGTGTAAGGTAATTGCCTGCGGAAACTGCAATAGAGCCAAGCACGAGTGAGCCTAACAATACGTAAAGTATTTTTACAAGTAGTGAATTACTCTTCAAGGGAGCTCTCCTTTTCATACTGATTGGGATTAAACCATAAGTGCTCTCGGTCGATGGGAGTCCCTTTAGGTAATGACGGATTTTCTAATTTAAATACGGTACGTGATCCAACATTTGCCGCTGTAAGGGCTTTTTGTATATCCGGGTCGGCGAAAAAGAGCGATTTTATATCGCCGTTGTCAGCCATCTCGTTCAATACTCTTGTCAGCGTTGGAACTAGAGCAGATTGTTTTTTGACAAAGAAGTATACAGGCGAGATGTACTGGAACATGATGTGTTTATCCACGGCTAAATTGAGTGATGCGAAACGCTCAATTTCACCCCATGGCTCGTTCAGGCCGCGAGGGAAGTAATCAAATCTTCCCCCTTCTAGCATTGGAAATAAGTTTTTGTATTTTAATGTTGTCACCACTGGAATGCTATTGTGTCTGATAATACTGGTATCAGGCCAGTATGTGCCACTGCCGGCTTTGTACTGGCTTAAGTCATTTAATGTCTTTACATCCGCAAACCTATTTATGTGGTTGGCTGCAACAAGTGGAATTCTAAAACCGAATAGACCGCGATAGACGGGTATTTTTATGGCGTGAAATTCTTCTTCCAAGGCTTCAGAGGTCATGCTCCAAAAGACATCTAGTTGGCCCGCGAGTGTGTCTTTCTTGGTGCGGTTGAGTGTGAGCTCACCCTGTGGCAGATTTGAATATGGATAAATTACGTCGTAATTCAGTTGCCGCGCCACATGCTTAAGTAATGTTTGTGGAAACACGGCATCATTGGGACCGACTATCGATAATGTGTTGGCGCTAAGATCTGAGCATACGAGTGTCGCCAGTAATAATAAACTACGTAAATAAAGCATTTATCCAGCCACTTGTTAATCGTTTGTAAATTCAATGATTTTAAAAGTTAGCACAGTAAAAACTGTAATGAAAGCGCTTTCTTTGTGTGTGGGCACTAGAATCCGTACCCTGTATGCTAGATTGTTTACAAACGGAACGGACTTCATTGATTATTGGGGATGCTTTTGGGCATCTAGATTGAGACATAAAATATAAACCACGTATATTTGTTACTAATGCCCGTCAAATTACCTATTGTCTCCCATTAATAACCTGATAGTGTAGTTTTGCTAATTTATATTTAGGACTAAATACATGGAATTATTGACCTTATTGCCAGCTATTATTGCCTTGGTATTGGCTGTATGGAAAAAAGATGTGATTGTTGCCCTTGTTGCCGCATTAATTAGCTCCGAATTAATTATGGCATCGGGTAATATTTTGACAGCATTAACCACCTCGATTGAACGTACTGTATCGGTATTTACTGAGCCTGGTAACACGCGGGTCATGATGTTTGCATTACTGATTGGCGGTTTGATGGCGCTTATTCGCAGTGGTGGTGGAGTTACTGGTTTCGTGGCTTGGATTTCATCAACACCTGTGGCTAATTCGCCAAGACGGGTGGGCCTGCTATCAATGTTCACAGGTATAATTATTTTCATTGAATCAAATCTGAGTTTATTAACGTCTGGCGTAATTTCACGGGATTTGTTTGACCGCTTCAAGCTTAGTAGAGCTCGGCTTGCCTTTATCATTGATTCAACTTGTGCGCCTGTTAGCGTACTTATTCTCCTGAACGCATGGGGGGCTTTTTTACTCACCTTGATTGAACCTTACGCGCCTGGTCAAAGTGTCTCAATTCTTTTGGGCAGTATTGTGTTTAATTTTTACCCTATTATTATTCTCCTGATTGTTTTATATACGGTGCTTTCTGGTCGAGTTTACGGACCCATGAAAGACCATGAAACTGAACACACCCATATAATTGCAGAGCAACCCGTTGCGGCTAAACACCCGCTCTACTTTATTCTGCCTATTGTGACTATGGTACTCAGTATTGTTGCGTTTATGTTTATCACCGGCGACGGCGATATTTTGCAAGGCTCTGGCTCTACTTCGGTTTTGTGGGGGACTATTCTGGGCTTGTTATTGGCTTATTTGATGAATAAGTACGGACAGAAGACCGCCCATAAAACCCTCATGAGCACAATATATTCAGGGATGTCTGAGTTAATGCCTGTGGTGGTGACTGTATTACTGGCCATAGCCTTGGGGGCTAGTATGAGGAGCCTTGGTACGGGAGATTTTGTCTCTGGTTTGGTTGCTGATAACTTACTCTATTTCTTGATTGCGCCAGTGACTTTTATAGCTGCAGCTATTATTGCTTTTACCACAGGAACATCATGGGGCACATTCAGCTTATTAACGCCAATTGCCATGCCCATTGCTTTGGCAACAGGCATCGATCCCTCATTATTAATGGCTGCGGTGATTGGTGGTGGTGTATTTGGTGATCACTGTTCACCCATATCTGATACTACTATTGTTGCGTCACTGGCGTCAGGGGTTGACCATCTTACCCATGTTAAAACACAACTGCCTTATGCCTTAGTCGCTGGTGTGGTCAGTATTGTTGCCTATATAGTGGTATCATTGTGAGTTCTAAGTGTTGGGGGTGAGTATGAAAAAGTATGTATTAGTAAAGACTAATCTAATGACTAAATTGAAACTTCTAATGGTTGTCAGTATGGTATTAGGCGTCGCCAGTTGCGGGCAGAAAGGCGCTTTGTATCTTCCGCAGGAACAATTAGAAAATACTGTGGAAGCGTTACGTAAAGAGGCTGAGGCCAAACGTGCAGAGTTGGAACAAAAAATTCAGGATGATAAGCAAGAGTAATTTATATTATGGACCATTTTACTTACCAGAACCATCAGTTGTGTGCCGAGCAAGTATCATTAGCAGACATTGCGGCCGAGCATCAAACGCCCTGTTATGTTTATTCACGAGCCACCATTGAGCGGCATTGGAAAGCCTTTGATGATGCCGCTAGTGCACACCCTCAC
>JBELHI010000037.1:0-19206 GCA_042091475.1 Alteromonadaceae bacterium | reverse complement strand
ACTGACGCAATACAGGTTTTTGCAAAGAATTTAGGTGATTTGCTGATGGCTGCACCAGCAGGCAGTAAAATCACTATGGGTATTGATCCTGGCTTGCGAACGGGCTGTAAAATTGCCATTGTTGACGCTACCGGTAAAGTATTGGCAACCAATACAATATTCCCCCATGCACCGCAAAATCAGTGGGATAAATCAGTGCGCACCTTAGTTAATTTGTGCAAACAACACAAGGTTACCTTACTTAGTGTGGGCAATGGTACGGCGTCACGAGAGACCGACAAGTTAGCGGCTCAAGTGATCGCTGGCGTAGAGAACTTGCGCATTAACAAAGTCATGGTTAGTGAGGCTGGTGCGTCGGTCTACTCGGCTTCTGAGTTAGCCTCTAATGAATTACCAGAAATGGATGTATCGTTGCGCGGGGCGGTGTCTATTGCCCGTCGCTTACAAGATCCCTTGGCTGAGCTGGTCAAAATTGAGCCCAAGGCAATTGGTGTTGGCCAGTATCAGCACGACGTTAGTCAAAGTCAGTTGGGTCGATCGTTGGAAGCAGTGGTTGAAGATTGCGTAAATGCCGTTGGCGTGGATTTAAATACAGCGTCACCTGCGCTGTTGAGTCACGTTTCAGGGCTAAATAAAACCTTAGCGAATAACATTGTTTCATTCAGAGAGACAAATGGTGCTTTCAGTGAACGTAAACAATTATTAAAAGTGAGTCGCTTAGGTGCCAAAGCATTTGAACAAGCGGCTGGTTTCTTGCGCATTACTGATGCAAGTAATCCACTCGACAGTTCATCTGTCCACCCTGAGGCGTATACGCTGGTAGAGCAAATGTTAAGCTCCCTTGGTATCACAGCAGACGCACTAATAGGCAATAAACAGGCGTTGGCAAGCATACAAGCTGACCACTTTGTTACAGATACATTTGGATTACCAACAGTTAAAGATATTGTCAACGAGTTGGAAAAACCAGGACGAGATCCAAGACCAGAATTTAAAACCGCCACATTTAAAGAGGGCGTAAATACAATCAGTGATTTGACTGTGGGTATGATCTTGGAAGGTGTGGTGAGTAACGTGGCAAACTTTGGTGCATTTGTTGATGTGGGTGTGCATCAAGATGGGCTGGTACATATCTCTGCAATGACAGATAAGTTTATTAGTGATCCAAGGGATGTTGTAAAGGCCGGTGATATTGTCAAAGTGAAAGTTATGGAAGTTGATGCGCAACGTAAACGTATAGGCTTTTCAATGCGTTTGGGTGACACACCAACGCCGCGAGATGAAGCCCGTAGTAAACCTAAAGCTCAACGGTCAAGAACGCCTAAACAAGAGCCCAAAATGGCTAATAATGCCATGGGTAATGCCTTTGCAGATGCCTTTGCAGGTTTGAAGAAAAAATAATCAGAAAATAAAAAAGGTACAGTATTGTAGACCGTACCTTTGCTTGTTCTGACTCTATTAAATCACGGCTAAGCCGTGATTTTTGTTATGTACGCTGTGAGAAGTTGATGCCTGTCATGGTGTTACTGTTAAGGCCGTATCGAGTAGCGATGGGATCAGAAACCGGTTTGCTTTCCGTGGCTAGGCCCATTGAGGCAGATACAGGCTCGGCTTCACTGGCAAGACCAACGGCTTGTGAGACTGGCGTGGCGTCACTGGCCAAACCTACAGCTTCTGATACAGCCTCGGACGCTAATGCTTCCCGCTGTTGCAAACTTTCTCGGTCTAATTGCATAATTGGCTGTGATCTTACAGTGAATTCAACCTCACCGTCTTCACTGGTTGTTTCTGGCGACATACGCTCAGCGTTCATTTCAGCCCTTGCTTCGGCGGCTATTTGTCGTGCTTGATTAGCTACTCTAATATCTTGCGCAGACGGCTCTTGTGGTGCCATAGCAGATGCAATCACTTGCTGCATTTTTTGTAAGGTGTCTTCCGGAGATGCTTCCTTACCAATGTCTATCTGGACTTCACCACCTACCGCGTAGCGTCTACCGTCTGGCCCTTGTTGGTATTCGTAACTAGGTGCACCAGCATACTGTCCACCAACACTAGCGTGGGCTAGCTCATGAGCACGAACTTCTCTGTCTCGAGCTTTTAACTTTTCTACCACGGCCTGATCTTGTTGTTCTTGAGCTTTCTCTGCAGTTTCCTCAAGGGTATTTTCAGTTTCACCTTGTGCAGCTGAGCCCTGCGTAGCTGTATTAGTTTGGGCGTCATCTTGAGCTTGAGTGTTAGTGGCATTTGCCTGCTCAACTTCAGGTATAATATTTTTTGCTTGATTTTCTTCACGCAATTGGTGGGTGCTTGCGTTATCAAACATATTGATGGGATAAATAGTGTTGGGTGTAGTTACATTCATAATATCACGCGTACTCGTCCAGTAAATGTCCCAGCATACTGTCAGTAACTGCTAATACTTTGCTGGCTGCTTGTCCTTGTATATTGGCTTGCGAGAGCCCTACTACTGCATTGGTTATATCTGTTTGGGGAGCCGCTGATGCCTGTGCTATGTCTTGAGCATGGGAATTGACATTACCTTGCGCCACTGACAATGACTGTGCGGCAGAATGCATTGCGTTAAAGTTACCATTTCCGCCAATATTATTAATCATCAAACATCCCCTAAATAAACACGGTCAATTATTAATCAAATTGCGATAAAATAACAGAAAAAAATAAGTTTTGATCTCAATAATTTAGTAATTTCCTCTGACCACGTGGGCTAGTATTTACTGAGCCAGCTTAACAATTGTTGGCAGAATAGTGACTGATGTGAAATAAATGGAGCGTGTGATGCCTTGTCAAAGATAAATGTGTCAGATGGCTGTAGTCGTTGAATTTCTGCTATTACCTGTCTAGGTACTAGGCTGTCGAGGCGACCATAGAGACGCAGTGTGGGAATGTCAATCGCACTTAATTGCATGCGTAAATCAACACTTCTTAACAGTTCTAAGCCATTTTCAAGTGCTTTTGGATGTGCCGAAGGCAATGTATCAAGGCTTTGCTGAATACGTTTAATATCTTGTTTTGAAGATTCACTGCCCATGGCTTGTATGGCTAAAAAGCGCTTTATTGTGGCTCTGGTATCAACCCTGAGTTGTTGTTGAAATTTAGCGAGTATGTCCGGTGCAATACCCGGCCAACCGGCACCAGTGACAAATTTGGGACTCGCACCAACAGTAACTAAGGCTCGTAGCTTGATATTATTATCAATAGCAATTTTCTGCGCTATTAATCCTCCCAAGCTCCAACCCATAAGCACTGATTGTGGGGGGATGCAGTCAGCTACCCGTTGGCATATCTGCTCTAGTGTATAGGGTTCAGGTATCAGGTGATGACTATTCCCAAAACCCGGTAAATCAACACAGGTCACGGTAAAATGTTCACTCAATTGTTTAGCAACAGACCCCCAAACCCCATGATTCATTCCCCAACCGTGGAGTAATACCAAATGCTCACCTGTTCCTTGTACCTGTGTATAAAGTTTATTAATCGTGCTGGTGGTTGATGGCGTTACACTGACATTTTGCATTGATGAGGAAAACCTGTGTTAGATTGGTTACGGGCTCAGGTATTGAGGATACTACGTAATAGTAACACACAGGTGTGTGTGCTGTGTGGTCAAACAAGTGTCGATACGGTTTGTGATGTTTGCCAACAACAAACCACGGATCTGACGGGGCAGTATCATTATGCAACTATCAATTTACTGCTCCACCCAGCGGTTAAAACAAAAATATCATGCAAGCATTATGAGATATTAAAGGTCATGGCTAGTTATGATTACCCTTGGAGCTTTTATGTTAAACAATTTAAGTTTCATCACCAGTTACAATTTGGGCAATTGTTAGCAAACCAATTTTACCAACGCTTACTGATTGACGGTGGGGAACTGCCGGAACTATTAATCCCAGTACCCCTGCATCCTAAACGCTATTTGCATCGGCAATTTAACCAAAGTACAGAATTAGTTAATACATTGGCAAAGTTATTATCGTTACCCGTTGACTATCACTGTTTACAGCGAGTAAAACATGCCACCCCGCAGAGTGCTGCCAGTGGGGTAAAACGCAGAGCGCGAGCAACCACCTGGTTTAAAGCTACAGACAATATAACGGTAACTTCAGTTGCTCTGGTAGATGATGTGATGACAACCGGCGAAACCATTGATGCATGTTGTGCTGCCCTCAAACAACAATTGCCTCACGTAAAGATTCACGTCTGGGTGATGTGTTTGAGGATATTTGTCTAGTAGATTAACGAATATGATGCGTAGTGAACTTAACTCTAGTATCATAGTATAATAGACATACTAAGTTCTGAGGCTAACAATGATCAACATTTCCGAACAGGCACAAAGCCATTTTGTTAAACTACTAAGCGGTCAAACGCCGGGCACGCACATACGTGTTTTTGTTGTTAATCCAGGCACACCCAAAGCAGAATGTGGTGTTTCATATTGTCCACCAGATGCTAAGGAAGAGGAAGACATCACGCTGAACTTTGAAGGCTTTGATGCTATAGTTGATGAGGAAAGCGCACCCTACCTAACGGAAGCAGAAATTGATTTTGTAACCGATCAAATGGGTTCACAATTAACCCTCAAAGCACCTAATGCAAAAGCTAAAAAGGTTAACGATGATGCACCTTTAATTGAGCGTGTGGAATATCTAATAGAATCAGAGATCAATCCTCAGTTGGCGAGTCACAGTGGCAAAATTACCTTGATAGAAATCACCGATGCCGGTGAAGCTGTTATCCAATTCGGCGGTGGTTGTAACGGTTGTTCAATGGTAGATGTAACCCTTAAGCAAGGTATTGAGAAGCAGATGCTTGAACAGTTTGAGGGCGAATTAACTGCGGTTAAGGATGCTACTGAGCATCAATCAGGCGAGCACTCGTATTATTAATGCACTCAAAGATCTGATCCATCATTTGGGTAAAGCGCCGCAGAAAAGTTTGCGGCGTTTTCAATTGGGGCTAGTGTTATTTGCCGTTTCGATGGCACTGATTTTTGCTGGTGCCTATCACTGGTTAGCTTGGCAAGTCATAGGGTTAGCATTATTTCCGTTCGCAGTAGGATTTGTAATCTGGGGATATACGGGTATTTTGGCAAACCGCATAAGCATCTTTCTATTTAACGTTGCGCAAGCAAAATCCAAGTCATTATCTGACCAGTAAAGACTGTTCGTTAAATCTGTCTGTGTTACTCCAATACTTTGTCAGTTCTGACTAGGTGTACAAAATAGACTGCTAGGGTAACACCGCGGGCTAATAAGAAGGCCAGTAGCGCGCTCCATAATGCATTGTTACCATATTGCGCCAACCACCACCAGGTCGGAAAGAAAAACAATGCACTGCTGATCAACATACTGTTTTGCATCGCAAGCCCTCTTGTCAGCGCAACAAAGATACCATCAAACACAAAGCACCAATGTCCAATCAAAGGCAATAGTGCAATCACCCAAGTATAATCTTTGGTTGTTAATAGCACACTTGGCAAGTTAGTCATGAGATTAATTATTGGTTGTTGAAAGATAACAAACACTAAGGCGTAAGCGACAGCGACAATACTTGACCAAAGGATGCCGTACTTAACATTCATCATTAGCTCGGATAGATTTTTTTGTCCTTTACTCTCACCAACTAGCGCTTCAGTAGCCTGAGCAACGCCATCTAAGCCCAAGGCCGTGAGTACAAAAAACTGCATCAATATGGCATTAACAGCAACAATATCTTGTCCTAATCTTGCGCCTTGAAAGGTAATAAATGCGAGGGTACATTGTAAACAAAGGTTACGTAGGAATATGGCTCGATTGAGTTGTAGTAAGGGGGCTAATGCTGTCAATGCAAACCAGGTCAAGCGCGGTGTCACCGAGAGGTATTTGGTAATAACCAAATAAATGCCTGTTGCGGTAATGAACAATTCTGCAATGACACTGGCTAATGCAAGGCCAGTGATCCCCATATCCAGGCCGTACACAAAAATAACGTCTAAGCATCCATTAATTAGATTTGCTATTACCGTGAGTATGAGTACCAAGCGCATTTTTTGTTGGCCAATTAACCAGCCAGTAATAGTGAAATTGAGCAGTGCTAGAGGGGCACCCCATAACCGGACATTAATATATTCTGCAACAAAAGGATGAATGTCAGGATGTGGTGCGGCAAACCAAAAGCCTAAACTGATTACCAGAGGTGCCAGCACCAATGCAACTAAGCCAATACACAACCCAACTATGGCCGATTGATAAAAACTCTTGCTTTGTTGAAGCTCGCTTTTAGCACCAAATGCTTGGGCGCTAATACCCGTAATCGCCATTCTTATGAAGCCACAAAGCCAATATAATTGACTAATCACCAAGGCTCCTATAGAGGCCCCAGCCATTAAGCTTACGGCACCCATATGGCCCATGACTGCAGTATCCACCATGCCTAATAACGGTGTAGTGATGTTACTTAATACCATGGGCAGTGCAAGAATAAGTATTCGGCGGCTCTGCTGTCCAGCAAGTCTAGAAGCCTGCAACATAATGTAGTCTCATCCGATTAAGCGCTAGTGATGAAGAATACCATGGCAGTTGTTTCATTACAGTCTCGATATACCCCTCGTCATGTCATGGCATTGAGATAGTTATAGCTATTAACAATTTCGGATAGTTTGATAGCTAAAAATCTCATTGTTACACATTGAAATGTATGACTATATTTTGTTTTTAAATTAAAAATGTAACTTTTTTGTTAATCAATATGTTGACATGATGTTTAAATTGTTTTAATTTCGTTGATAGTGATGAAAGCGCTTACAAAAAACGTCATTGCTAAGTGTGGAACGATAACAATAAATGATAGGGAATAAAGATGAAACGTAGTCAATTTAATAAAACCCATCTTGCAACGTGTTTATCCGTTGCTCTAGGTGCATCAATGATAGGTCAGGTTCACGCGCAAGACGCAAATGCGAGCGCTGAAGCTGATGTTGAAGTTATAAAAGTTAGTGGTATTCGCGGCAGCTTGATTGAGTCAACTGCAACCAAGCGTATGTCACGCGGTGTCGTTGACGCCATATCATCAGAAGATATTGGTAAGTTTCCAGATACAAACTTAGCAGAATCGTTACAGCGTATCACAGGTATATCTATCGACCGTTCAAACGGTGAAGGTAGTAAAGTTACTATTCGTGGTTTTGGTGCTGATTATAACATGGTCACGCTTAATGGCCGTGCAATGCCATCAGCTTCATTAGGTGGTACCGGTCTACCAACATCACGTGCATTTGATTTTGCTGATTTGGCATCTGAGAGTGTTCGTGCGGTTGAAGTCTATAAAACAGGTAAAGCGAACATCGCGTCAGGTGGTCTTGGTGGAACAATCAATATCATTACAGCAAAGCCATTAGATAATCCTGGTCAACATGCCACGGTTGGTGTCAAGGCAATCACAGATACGACTAACCGTGCTGGTAGCGACATTACACCAGAAATTTCTGGTATGTTCAGTTTTACCAATGAAGACGAAACCTTTGGTGCGTCAATCACAGGATCACAACAAACCCGTCACAGTGGTTCTTCAGGTGCATTCGTAAGTTCTTGGGGTGTTGAAGAGTCGTATGATGGCACTATAGAAGGTGTTGATGCTGCTAACATTGATTTGACTAATGCACCTGCAATGGGTCAAAGTTATTCTATCCCGAGTGATATTCGTTATTTCCAAGCGGATCGTGAACGTGTACGTACCAATGCTCAAGTGACGTTACAGTATCGTCCGTCTGATAAATTGGAAGCCACGTTAGACTACACCATGTCGTCGCAAGAGCTGACAGATAAAGAAGCCGAGCAATCCAGTTGGTACGCATTTACGCCAGAAAAAATTATTTTTGATGACAGCCCAATTAAAACACCTTTGTATTACGGTGAGTCGGCTGGTGGCGGTGTACGTGACCAAGCATTTGCGCAAAACTTAACAGAGCAATTGAATGAAAATGATTCTATTGGCTTTAATTTAAAATATGATGTCAACGAAGATCTAACCTTAGTACTTGATGCTCATAGCTCATCAGCTAAAGGTAGCCCTAATGCACCATTTGGCTTAAAAGTACAGCAGGGTATCGCGGGTAATGTTGATGGTGGTCACGCCGTTGACTTTAGTGGTGAATTCCCAATCATGATGGTTGAGTACAATGATAGCATTAAAGAAGGGTTGAATAATAACAATCAACTTGACCTTGGTGATATAGGTACAACAGTTTATACGTCAAACATGGCGCAACAGGAAACTGATGTCAATCAATTCCGTTTGGACGGTACATACCTACTAGACAACGGCCAAATAGATTTTGGTATTGAATCTCGCTCAATGGAAACGACGTCACAGAGTGGCCAATTCCGTAGTGACCAAACGGGTGGTTGGGGTGTTAATGATCCGGGTACAATCCCTGCAGGTTTGATTGACCAAGTAGACTTTGCTGACTTACTTGACTTTGATACTAACGGTGCCTTTACCGACGGTTTCATTGGCGATGCTGATAAAATTGGTGCATGGGCATTAAATTATTACGATATTGATGCGGTAATCCCGGTTGAAAACAATCAAACTATCAAAGAAGAAATTACTGCGATCTATGCTCAGTTGACATGGGAAGGCGAAATTGCTGATATGCCATACAACTTAGTTGTCGGTGTGCGTAATGAAGAGACTAGTCTTACCTCTACCGTTCAAGGTTTAGTACCTAGCAAGATTACGTGGAAAGGTAATAATGACTTTGAAGTTGAGCCAGGTGTCACAAAGCAAGCGATTCAGGAAAGCAATGATTACAGCAACTTCCTACCTAATTTAGATTTTGATGTGAACTTCACAGATGATTTAGTGGGTCGTTTCTCAGTGAGCAAGACCATGGCTCGTGCATCACTTGGAGAGCTTGCGGCGAATAAATCTGTAACCGGTGCCCAAGGCACACCCACAGTGTTGAGTACGTTATTACCAGCGGGTGGTTCTGCAGGTAACCCACAACTGGCTCCTACAGAATCTACAAACTTGGATCTGTCTCTAGAGTGGTATTATGACGAAGCCAGTTACGTTTCTGTTGGTTACTACAAGAAAGATGCTAAAAACTTTATTGGTACAGAGCAAGTAGACGAAAATCTTTTCGGTTTACGTGACGTTACCAATGGCCAGCGTGCTCAAGACGCATTAGCGGCACTTGAAACTGCGGGTGAAGCTTTGACGGATACCAACCTATTTAACATGGTTGTGGCGATGGAAAATGGCTTAGATTACTCAACGCTAAACGAGGCTGATACTGAACTTAACTATGATGTAATGCCTAATGCTAATGATCCACTGCAAACATTCCGAGTGCAAAAGCCGTTAAATACTAAAGATTTTAGTGTTGATGGAATGGAATTCGCAGTACAACACTTCTTTAGTGACTCTGGTTTTGGTGTTCAAGCTAACTATACCACTGTTGATGGTGATATCAGTTACGACGTTTCACAAGGGCCAAATTCTCCACAGTTTGCGATTCTTGGCTTAAGTGATACTGCTAACCTTGTTGGTTTATATGACAAAGATGGGTTCCAAGTACGTGTTGCTTATAACTGGCGTGGTCAGTTCCTAGAGGCAGCAGGTGCAGATCCGCGCTTTGTTGAAGAATTCACACAAATCGATGTAGGTGCGTCATATACCGTTAGTGATAACCTAACTATCCATTTGGATGCAATTAACTTAACCGATGAAAATCGCAGAGCGCATCAGCGTAATGTAACAGAATTGGTTCGTATTGAGCAATACGGTGCACGTTATGCATTTGGTGCTCGTTACACCTTCTAAGTTTTAAACATGTGTTCCTAATGTAACCGCTGTCTTCGGGCAGCGGTTTATCATTTTAGGAATCGTACGTAGCTAAAATTTCATGATCAATGTGCATTGTCTTTTCGGTTTATTAGCTGATTATTGTGTACAGTGACGATGAAATTTGATACACATAATGTCAAGAGAGTAGCAGTCTAGGTGGGATCCATGAGCTCTAAAATAACCCAAGTAGTGATTGTTGGTGGTGGCAGTGCTGGCTGGTTAACGGCAGGATATCTCGCCGCGACACATGGTACAAATCCCGATAAAAAACTATCTATTACACTAATAGAATCCCCCGATGTGAGTACTATAGGTGTAGGCGAAGGCACATGGCCATCCATGCGCAGTACACTGGAAAAAATCGGAATTTCTGAGGCCCAGTTCATTACTTGCTGCGATGCGTCATTTAAACAAGCGTCTAAATTTGTCAATTGGCGTAACAATTCAGCCGACGATAGCTACTATCATCCATTTACGGTACCTGAAGGCTATACGCAAGTTGATGTACATCACCTATGGCGTCAGCAGAACAGTCAATCATTTGCTGAGCTTACAGCTCCCCAAGTCGCACTCTGTGAGCAATACAAGGCACCAAAGCAGCAACAAACCCCAGAATATGCCGGCGTAACCACCTATGGTTATCACTTAGACTCAGGAAAGTTTGCCCAGTTATTACAGCGCCACTGCACTGAGATTTTGGGTGTTAGTCACGTGCAAGCCCATATGACATCCATTAATAATGATGAGCTTGGCAATATCAATGAATTAGTCTTGCAAGAGCAAGATAATTTATCTGGAGATTTATTTATAGATTGTACCGGTATGCGTTCATTATTATTGGGTGAGCATTTTAATGTCCCGGTGATTAATCAAGAGCATGTGCTATTTAATAATTCCGCGTTGGCTACTCAGGTGGAATATGAAAGCCCGGACTCCCCCATTGCATCTGCAACCCTGTCAACGGCGCAAACTGCAGGTTGGATCTGGGATATTGGTTTGCCTACTCGTCGCGGTGTTGGCCACACCTATAGCAGTAAATATATTTCAGACGAGCAAGCGGAAGTCGAGCTCCGGGATTACATCGCACAATCTCGTGGCGAGGAATATAGTCAGTCATTGACGGTAAGAAAAATAAGCTTCACACCGGGTTATCGGCAACAATTTTGGAAAAATAATTGTTTGGCTATTGGCATGTCATCAGGCTTTATAGAGCCCCTTGAAGCATCTGCACTAGCCATGGTTGAACTGTCCATTAAGATGTTGAGTGAAGAATTTCCCACTGATAACCAACATATGGCCATGGTGAGTGAGCGTTTTAATCAGCGCTTTAGTTATCGCTGGCAGCGAGTGATAGAATTTTTGAAGTTACATTATGTATTAAGTGAACGTAATGACACGGCATATTGGCGGGACAATAGACTTGAAAACACAATCCCTGGCCGTTTAAAAGAGCTTATGGCATTATGGAAATATCAGCCGCCGAGCCGACATGACTTTATTCAGAATGAAGAAGTGTTCCCCTCTGCCAGTTATCAATTCGTATTATATGGCATGGGCTTTGAAACCGCATTACCGTCCCATCAATCTGATCGGCAGTCACCCCAAAGAGCCGCCAGATTACATGATCATTGCATCACTAAAACCGAACAATTATTAAAAGGTTTAACCACTAACAGAGAGTTGTTAAACGCAGTAAAAGCAAAAGGCTTTGGACCAGTTAACTGAGCCCATTTGGTCCAAAACACGACACAATATTTAGGAGTATCACATGGCTAATCACGAAAGACTCAATGTAGAGCAGCATAAAAATATCCGGGTGATCCCCGCCTTCTCAGCCGACTTGGGTGATGATCAGAATCGTTGCGCTGTATTTCCCTCAGAATTTGCCACGTTACAAAAAGAATACCCTATCTTTTTGGAGAGAAACCCAGCCAATGGAGAATATCAAGCGGTCACATTTTTGGGCTTTGATGACAATGAGAACTGTTATTTATCGGCTGACGGCCAGTGGCTGGCAGACTATATTCCAGCGGCAATAGCCAAGGGCCCTTTCCTCATTGGCTTGACCCAAGATGATGCGAAAATTGATATAAACCGTGACCATCCAAAAGTGAGCAGTACCCAAGGTGAGTTGTTATTTGATGAAAAAGGTCAACCAACGCCGTATTTAGATTATATTTCTGACGTGTTGTTTTGTTTGCATCAGGGTATTACCAAAAGCCAAGAAATCTATCAGTTATGGCACAAACACGAACTCATTGATGGCATAGACATGAACATAGATTTTGAGGATAAGAGTACCTTTAGTGCGTCTCATTTATTGACAATCAATCATAATAAACTGGCGACGTTGTCGGCAGATGCATTACTAGAACTCAATACCCATGGCGCATTAGAAGCCGCATTTTGGATGACGTCTTCTCTTGCTAATGTGAAAAAGTTGATGGCAAAACGTCAGCAAAAATTAGTCGCAGAAGTGTAAAGGGGTGAGTATGGCAACTCAGGCTATGAAGCGCGTGGTGATTGCGGGCGGCGGCACTGCCGGATGGATGACGGCGGCAGCAATGTCACGCCTACTCGGTAGTGAGATTGAAATTACCTTGGTTGAATCTGATCAGATTGGCACGGTCGGTGTTGGCGAGGCAACCATCCCTGTGATTGATACTTTTCACCAATTATTAAAAATTGATGAACAAGAATTTATGCGTGAGACCAGTGCTACCTTTAAGCTGGGTATTGAATTCAGCGGTTGGGGCAAAAAGGATGACAAATATTTCCACTCCTTTGGTGTCACGGGAAAACAATGTTGGGCTGGAGAATTCCATCATTTCTGGTTGAGTGGTCTTGATAAAGGCGTTGACAGTAAATTCGGCGATTATTGCTTGGAACTACAAGCTGCATTGGCAGGTAAATTCGCAAGGACTACTGAGCCACGGATAAATTATGCCTATCATCTCGATGCCACGGCTTATGCTCGTTATTTGCGTAAAATATGTGAACAGCAAGGCGTTGCACGTATTGAAGGTAAGATTGATACGGTATCAACTAATCCTCTCAGTGGTGACATTACCCACCTTACCCTAGGGTCTGGTGAGGTTGTCGAGGGTGATCTATTTATTGATTGCACAGGGTTTAAGGGATTATTGATTGAAGAAACCTTACATACGGGCTACGACGATTGGTCCCATTGGTTGATATGTGATAGTGCCGTTGCGGTGCAAACGGAGAGTGAAGGGCCGCTATTACCTTACACCAAATCTACTGCCCATGAGTTTGGTTGGCAATGGAAAATACCCCTGCAACATCGAACAGGTAACGGCATAGTTTACAGCAGTAAATATGTTTCAGATGAAGATGCACGGCAACGTTTGATTGAGAGTGTCGACGGCCCCATGATCACCGAGCCTCGAGTGATTAAGTTCAAGCCCGGGATGCGACGTAAAGCGTGGAATAAAAACTGTGTGGCGTTTGGCTTGGCCAGTGGCTTTATTGAGCCCTTAGAGTCCACCAGTATCCATTTAATCATGTCCAATGTAATCCGCTTTTTACGCTTGTTCCCGTTTAACGGTATTAAAGAATCGGCGCGTCGTGAGTTTAATAAACACTTTGTCCATGAAATGGAAATGGTCAGGGAGTTTATTGTTCTGCATTATACTGCAACACAAAGGGACGACAGTGGCTTTTGGCGTTATTGTCGTGATATGGATATTCCTGAGGGTCTAAGGCATAAGCTGGAGTTGTTTAAGGAAACGGGCCGAATATTTCTCGATGCAGGCTCTTTATTCACCGTTGACTCTTGGATACAAGTGATGATTGGGCAAAATATTATCCCTGAACAATATCATAAAGTGGCTAATTTAATGTCTGATGAAGAGCTGACAAAATTACTCATGGGCGTGCGTTCTAATATTCAACACAATGTGTCTAAACTACCTACCCATGAACAATTTATAGCACAATACTGTAAGCGTACGGTCGCCTAACAAATGCGAACTCATTAAGCCAACCAATAGAACACATGGCAGTGGCACGGGTTTTATACCGGTGGCACTGTCAGTGTTGCTGGTACCCCTAATGAACGTGTTGGTAGGTTTTTAACAGGCTATTAATCTATGCGTATTTAACAGCTCAATGAAGAGGTTTTACTGATGCATTTATAGTGTCTAAAATAATCAATTAATAGCGTCTCATTGATCCAGTACTGCTCGGACTTAGAAATATCTGGATAGTCAAAGAGTGTGCTGTTAATCGCCATATCCACTAGCAGCTGCAATGGTGTCTTTGCCTTATTATTTTTGTTCCATTGCGCAGTGGTTTGGCTAGAGAACTGCACATCATCTATATACCAATTGACATGTGATGGACCCCATTCAACCGCGTAAGTGTGGAATTGTGTTAAATTCTTTTTTTCCAACATTGTATTTGCTGTGTTACTCAAAGACATATCACTTGAATTGTCCAATGGATTGGATGTTGAGTAATGGGTTTTACGAAATAATTGTGCTCGCATTTCATAACGTCCATAGTGCCACGGACGTTCCATTTTAGCTTTTAGCCACTTCATCAAGTCTGCTAACTTTTCTAGTCTTTGCTCATCCTGCAACCATTGTTTACTGGCCCTGTGCTCTTTTGGTGCTCTGTTTAGGGACAAATGTAGTGTTCCATTACGGACAAAAATATTGTCCTGTGTTTCGTCACACATAGCGCTGTTTTTGTCTGCGCTAATACAATCGTTATTGTGCCAATTGCGAAGAGAGAGTTGTTGCCCTTCAAACTCATCAGCCCAGGTAAGCAACCAGCGTTGGTTATTACTATTCAATTGCTTATTCAATTGTGAGACGTCCATTGCATTGACCCAGGCGCCTGAGATGAGTAGGTAGACAACTATCGCACTCAATAGGGAAGATTTTAAACGTCTTAGTGTGTTCAGGTATCTTTCTTTTAGCACCATGAAATCCTTCGGTGAAAGGATGTTATTTGGCATAGTTTTAAAAGTATAATTAGACATGGTAATAACAATCTTTTGGTGAAATTTAACCACAGATTCTGACTGTTTTAGATTTTTGTGACAGACTTTATTTTAATACAAAGGTATTAAAATAAAGGAGGGAACAATTAGTAACCCTTTGTATCTCAATATATTAGGAATGTTAGAGGGAGCTAAAAAGAACAAATTTGACTCAAAAGTAATAAAGTTATTGCATTTCACATCAAATTTACCTAACCTCCTTGAAAGCGCTTACAAATTTAGCATGTTGTTAACATTTGAGGCTAAAGATTGCCTTATTTCAATAGAATGAAGAGTAGGCTTAAACAGCAATAAGAATAACAAGAAGGTTACAATGGACATTTCATTACCATCAGCTTCCATTATGAATTCAAAGCACTTTTTATATGGTGTAGCTACTGCGTCGTTTCAAATAGAAGGTGGAATTGACAGTCGTTTACCTTGTATATGGGACACATTTTGCGCGCAAACCGGGACCATTGCCGACCAATCTGATGGTAGTGTTGCTTGTGACCATTTTAACCGTTGGTTAGATGATATTGAATTAATTGATTCTATTGGTGTGGATGCCTACCGCTTAAGTATTTCTTGGCCCCGCGTGATGAACCAAGATGGCACTGAAAACCAATCCGGTATGGCATTTTACATCCGTTTATTAGATGCGTTAAATGCTCGCAACATTAAACCATTTGTAACCCTGTATCACTGGGATTTACCACAATATCTAGAAGACCAAGGTGGCTGGCTAAATCGTGATACGGCATTTAAATTCCGCGATTATGCATCTGTTGTAGTCAAGGCGTTCGGCGACAGGGTGCACTCTTATGCAACCCTAAATGAACCCTTTTGTAGTGCCTTTCTTGGTTATGAAGTCGGTGTTCATGCACCGGGTATAAAAGGCAAAGAGTACGGTAAAAAGGCCGCCCATCATTTATTGCTTGCCCACGGCCTTGCTATGCAAGTACTTAATGAAAAGAGTCCTAATACATTAAATGGTATCGTATTAAATTTTACCCCAGGTTACGCATTAACGGACAGTCAAGCAGATATCGATGCCACGTCCTTTGCTAATGACTATTTCAATCATTGGTATATCAAGCCATTGTTTGATGCGGCTTACCCAGACATTAATAATCAATTACCCCTCACTCAACAACCTGATATTTTACCGGGTGATATGGAGATCATTGCCCAACCAATGGATTTTATGGGGGTGAATTTCTATACTCGCGCGATGTATCAGACGCACCCAACGGATATTTTTGAAGAAGTTCGTATCCCAGATGTTGAGCGAACAGACATTGGCTGGGAAATATACCCAACTGCGTTTAGTGAGTTATTAATTAACCTAAATGAGACATATAATCTCCCACCTTTATATATTACTGAAAACGGTATGGCCGAAGCTGACCAAATAAATGATGCGGCTGAGGTTCATGATCCGCGCCGTGTTAATTATTACAATGCTCACCTCAATGCTGTTAATGATGCGATCAACGCCGGTGTTGAGATTAAAGGCTATTTTGCTTGGAGTTTAATGGATAACTTTGAATGGGCGGAAGGCTATTCGAAGCGGTTTGGTATCGTGTATGTTGATTATGAAACCCAGCAGCGTACATTAAAAACCAGTGGTAAATGTTACCAAGCGTTATTAGCTGGTCGTCGTGGATAGAGGAGTGAGTACGATGAAATTATCAATGAGAGAAAAAGTCGCTTATGGATTAGGCGATACCGCCAGCAATTTCATATTTGCTACCATCATGAGTTTCCAGGCATTGTTCTATACTGACGTGTTTGGTTTAGACCCCTATATTATGGGGATTATGTTCATTTCAGTACGTGTTATTGATGCCATAACTGACCCCTTAATGGGCACACTGGCTGACCGTACAAAAACTAAATACGGTAGCTTCAGGCCTTATTTACTTTGGTTAGCTTTACCCTTCGGTATTTTGAGTATGATGGCGTTTACTACCCCAGATATATCTGAAATAAACAAGATTATCTATGCGTTCGTAACCTACACACTGCTGATGTTTGTTTACACCGCCATTAATATTCCTTACTGCGCTTTGGGTGGTGTGTTGACGGCAGATGAGTCTGAGCGGGTGTCAGTGCAATCTTACCGTTTTGTATTCGCCTTTATTGGTGGTTTGGTAGTTTCATCAGCCACCTTGCCACTGGTTGACTATTTTGGCCAAGGTGACGCGGCTAAAGGTTGGCAATATGCTATGGCGATTATGGGCGGTGTAGGTATTGTACTGTTTGTATTATCTTTCGCTGGTACTAAAGAGCGCGTGTCTGCGCCTGCACAACAAAAGTATCAACTGAAACGTGATTTAAAAACCCTAAAATCTAATGACCAATGGGTGATTTTGTCCATGGCTACCTTAGTTCTGCTCGCCGGTAACGTATTAAAAATGTCATTTGCCTCCTATTACGTTAAGGACTATTTAGCCATAGAAACTATCAGTATCTTTGGTTGGTCCGTGGGTGCTATTACAGGTTTTATTACTGCCACCACTATTGGCTCCATGGTTGGTGCTGGGTTGGCTCAGGTTGTTGCTGCTAGGGTAAATAAAGTACATGCCTATGTTGTACTGCAACTGGCGGCCGCTGCGATTAGTGCAGTAAGTTACTTTGTGATGCCTGAAAATGTTTATGTCGCAATGATATTATTTGCTACCTGGGGCTTCTTATTTAATATGGCCACACCTCTATTGTGGTCCAAAATGGCTGATGTTGTTGATTATGGTCAGTACTTAACTGGACAGCGTCTAACCGGCTTGGTTTACTCATCAATTTTGTTTTTCTTAAAGTTAGGTATTGCTATAGGCGGAGGCCTAGTGGGCTTCATGTTGGCGTTTTACGGCTATACCGCGGGGCAGAGTCAATTGCAATCAACAACTGATGGCATCGCGTTATGTTTTACTATTTTACCCGCGTTATTCTCCATTGTGGTTGCACTTATCATGAGAAAATACGTACTAACTCCAACCAAAGTGAATGAAATTCAACGTGAATTGGAATACGGCGATATTAACAAGCAAAACGCAGTGTGTTAGCCTATCACCTCTTAAAATAACTAAGGTATAGCGAATGGCGACCATTTATCAAGTAGCTGAATTAGCGAGCGTTTCTTTAGCAACCGTGTCACGTGTGATCAATGGTAACCAGAACGTTAGCGAAAAAACGCGAAGCAAAGTTCAGCAGGCGATGGCATCGTTGAACTATCGGCCTAACAACGTCGCGCAATCATTAGCGTCCAACCGCTCTAACAGTATTGGATTACTGGTACCCGAGGTTGATGGGCCATTCTTTGGTGAATTAATGGGCGGTGTCGAAGAAGTACTGCGGGGGGCTGGTAAGCACTTGGTTATTACCCCAGGACACTTTAACGTTCAGCAGGAAGAAGAAGGTATAGACTTTCTTATCTCACGGGGTTGTGACGCGTTAATACTGGCAGCAGAAGCTGTCAGTGATGACTATTTGATTGCCTTACAGTCTCGCAATGTGCCTTTCATGATAGTGGGACGAAGCATTGAGCAGCTGAATAGTGCCTGTATCAGTTTGGATAATATTGAAGGTGGTTATTTAGCCACGCGGTTAATGCTAGATTCTGGCCATACTGAAATTGGCTACATTGCTGGACCGATTGAAAATGTTCATACCGTGCACCGTTTACAGGGACATCAAAAAGCCCTGCAGTCTCAACAGCTTGAGCTTGACGAAAGCCGTATATTTTATGGTGACTTTAAAGAATCAGGTGGTGTTGAAGGATTTAAAACGTTGATCGGCAATCATCCTAATTTGACCGCAGTGGTGTGTGCTAATGATGAACTTGCTGCCGGTGTTAACAATATCGCTCGGAAAATGGGTTACCGAGTACCTGAAGACATTTCCCTCGTGGGTTATGATAATGATCTATTCACTCGTTACATGTATCCAAAACTAACCACCATTAGTAACCCGATCCGTGAAATGGGGGCTATGGCAGCCAGCAAGTTGTTACACGACATTTATGATCTTGCTGAGACCGAAATCACCCACCTGTTTAGACCCACGGTGATAAATCGCGAATCAGTGGTAAAGTCATAACAACGGTCATGCAATATTGACCGGAAAGCTGATCACTTGATCAATATGCGGCTGTTGCAGTGCCAACATGATTAATCGGTCTATGCCCAAGGCAACACCTGCACAATCGGGTAACCCATGATTTAGGGCGTCAATAAACCTTGGATCAATGTCAGGACAGCGTAAACCCGCATTTTTGCGCCGTTTATTGTCTTGCTCAAACCGCTGTTTTTGTTCAGCTGCATCACTCAGTTCATGAAAGCCAT
>JBELHI010000036.1:0-19334 GCA_042091475.1 Alteromonadaceae bacterium | reverse complement strand
GTATCAGAGGCTGACATGTTACCTTAGATTAGCACATGAATAATGGTTTCACCGTTTGCTTTACTTTGCTTCCAGTGTGATCCGCGCGAACTTGCGTTTACCCACTTGATAAACATTGGCATCACCGGCGGTGAGTGTAAGTTTTGGGTCTTCAACTTTTTCACCGTTGATCTTCACAGCACCCTGTTTAACCATGCGCATTGCTTCTGAGGTTGAACTAACCAATGACGCCTGTTTTAAAATACTGGCAATACCGTTGCTGTTTTCATCGATGGCAAGAGACAGCTCAGGCATTTCATCTGGTATAGCATTTTTTGAAAAGCGCTGAGTAAAGTCTTTATGGGCGGCTTCGGCATCTGCTTCGGTATGGAAGCGCGCTATCAGCTCTTTAGCTAATAGTATTTTGGTATCTCGAGGGTTTTGCCCCTCAGAAACCTGCACTTTTAACGCATTAATTTCTTCAATTGGGCGGAAACTAAGAAGATCAAAATAACGCCACATCAATTCATCAGAGATGGACATGACTTTACCAAACATGTCATTTGGTGCATCGGTAATGCCAATGTAGTTGTTTAGAGACTTAGACATCTTTTGCACGCCGTCAAGGCCTTCTAGCAAGGGCATCATAAGCACTGTTTGCGGGCGCTGCCCTTCTTCTTTTTGTAATTCTCTTCCCATTAACAGGTTAAATCGTTGGTCAGTACCACCGAGTTCAACATCTGCTGCTAACGCTACTGAGTCCCAGCCCTGTGCAAGGGGATAAAGGAATTCGTGAATGGCGATGGGCTGGCCCGTGGTGTAACGCTTTTTAAAATCATCACGCTCAAGCATTCTTGCCACCGTTTGACGAGCAGCAAGCTTAATCATACCGGCTGCACCAAGCTGATCCATCCATTCAGAATTAAACCTAATTTCAGTTTTTTCTGGATCTAATATCTTAAATACCTGCTGCTTATAGGTTTCTGCATTTTGTAGCACGTCTTCTTTTGTCAGCGGCTTACGGGTTGCATTTTTCCCAGTGGGATCGCCGATCAGTCCAGTAAAGTCACCAATTAAGAAAATTATCGTGTGACCCAATTGTTGAAATGTACGCATTTTGTTGATTAATACGGTATGACCTAAATGTAAATCTGGCGCCGTGGGATCAAAACCCGCTTTGATTCTCAGTGGCTTATCTTCTTTTAATCTATCAATCAATTCCTGTTCTACTAATATATCATCTGATCCGCGTTTGATTTCCGCTAGAGCATGTTGCCAGTCTGACATGGATGTTTCCTTAACCTTAAAAATACTTTATTTACCTATTCTACGCGGTGAAAATCCTGAGATAAAGAGGCGTTTTGCTAGAAAATTAGATTTAATCGGTATATTCTGACAAATAGTGAAGTAAAAAGAGATGTATCAGTATCAATGTATAGGCATGTTGTAGATTTACCTAAACCCCACAGAGCGGCCTTGATGGCCCTTTCTTTTGTCTTGGGTTTGCTATTGTTATTACCATCAGACGACGCCGATGCGATCGTCTCACCGGTGCTAGAAGTAGGTAAACCTTACGAGTTGAACGTGTTACTTGATGATATTGCCGAATCAATAGGTTCAACAGACAACCTTAAACAGGTTAGCGTTACTGTGGGTGCTGGAGATAATTTGGCTCGTATGTTTGCTCGTCATGGCCTGTCGCCCCAAGATGTCTATAAGGTTACTCACAGTGGTAAAGCATCAGAGCGTTTAACACGGTTGCAGATAAATGATGTGATAACCTTGTCGTTTGACGGTAATTTACTGCAGCGTTTAAGCTATGACTACAGTCAGACGGAGAGCCTGCAAATTCGCCGCAGTGGTGACAAATTTGTCAGTAGAATAGACACCTTGAGTGTAGATGTTGCCTTGGATTACGTGTCTGGGACTATCAACAGTAACTTTTGGGCTGCGGGAATTAGTGCCGGTCTGAGTGAAAATCAAATTATGCGTCTTGCAGACATATTTAGTTGGGATATCGACTTTGCACTAGAAATCCGTAAAGGCGATCAGTTCCATATGGTCTACGAAAAGCGTTACATTAATGGCGAATTTGTTGGTTACGGTAACATTGTCGCGGCAGAATTTGTTAATCAGGGCGATCATTATTCAGCTGTTCGTTTTGACGATGGTAACTACTATACGCCTGAAGGGCGCAGTATGCGTAAGAGCTTTTTACGTGCACCGGTTAATTTTAAGTACATCAGCTCCAGTTTCTCATTACGCCGTTATCACCCTGTACAGAAACGTTACAAGGCCCACAGAGGCATTGACTATGCCGCTTCAACGGGTACCCCAGTGGTAGCGGCCGGTGACGGCAAAGTACTGAAGTCGAGTTACAACAAGTACAACGGTCATTACGTATTTGTGCAACATGGTGAGCGTTATGTGACCAAATATTTACATTTTTCAAAGCGTGCGGTTAAAACCGGCGCAACGGTGAAACAAGGGCAAGTGATTGGTTATGTCGGTGCAACCGGTCTTGCCGCAGGTCCTCATCTACATTATGAATTTTTAGTTGATGGTGTTCACAGAAACCCTAGGACAGTGGATCTCCCCAAAGCACAGCCCATTGCCTCATCAATGAAATCACAGTTTGTACAAGTCAAAGATGACTATCTAACCATTCTTAACAATGGTAAGCGCATCATGCTGGTACAAAATTAATGCCCGAAACTGAGTATTATGTTGGCTTAATGTCTGGCACTAGTGTTGATGGCGTCGATGTTGCACTGGTTGAATTTATTAATGGTCACGGACGTTTACTGGATTATCAAACCCTTGAATATCCCATCACGCTTGCCCGAACTATTCATCGGTTGTGTTCAGCCAGCGAAGATGAATTGATCCTAGCAGGTCAAACGGATCGCGCCATTGGCCACACATTTGCGCACGGGGTGATGCGTATCTTGAATGATAACGGTTTGTCGCCAGATGACATAACAGCCATTGGCAGCCATGGGCAGACGGTGAGGCACTATCCCTCAGGTAACACTGGTTTTACGTTACAGCTCGGTGATGCCAACACAATTGCTACCACAGGTATTGATGTAGTAGCGGACTTCCGCAAGAAAGATGTTGCCCTAGGCGGTCAAGGTGCACCCCTGGTACCAGCATTTCATTATGCGATGTTTAATCACCCGCGGAATGCCAGAGCCATTATAAATATTGGCGGTATCAGTAATATAACGTATCTGCCTGGCAGTAAACTTGATATTACAGGTTGGGACATAGGGCCAGGCAATACGCTGATGGATGCTTGGTGCCGTCAAAATAACAATAAAGCATATGATAAAGCGGGTGCATGGGCAGCCAGCGGTGTTGTTGACGACAAGTTGTTGGGTTTAATGTTAGAAGACAGCTATTTTCTCGCACCTGCACCAAAGAGCACAGGAAGAGAGCATTTCAATCTTGACTGGTTAAAGAGCCTGCTCAAACAACGGCCAAGAATATTACAGCCAGCCGATATTCAGGCTACTCTGTTGGCGTTGACAGTCACTGGTATCAAACATGCTGTGCTTGCCTTACCTAAGGTTGATGAAGTTTATATTTGCGGTGGTGGTAGCCATAACACCGCGCTGATGGAAGCTCTTGCCGTTGCCTTACCCGATTGTGTCATTGATACCACTGCCGCCGCAGGTATCTCACCAGATTGCGTCGAGGCTATGGCGTTTGCATGGTTAGCGTACGCCTTTAAACACAAGATCCCAGGTAATGTTCCTGCCGTGACAGGCGCATCAAGTGCAGCTGTTCTTGGTGGCCTTTATCCTGGCTGTTAGATAAATACCAGACCCGTTAATTAAATGGACAAGGACAAACGAAGGTCATAGGTACTTGAGTGCTTGGATGAGTAATTGTGAGTTCTGTTGCGTGCAGTTGCAGTCTGTCAGCCATCGCCAGCCCCTCTGGTGGGGCGTACAAACGGTCGCCAAGAATTGGGTGCCCTATGCTTAATAAGTGAACCCTCAGTTGGTGGGAGCGGCCGGTGATCGGGGTTAATTTAACAAAGCTACAGTTATCCTCTTTTGAGACTAATTGCCAATGAGTTTGCGACGGTTTACCTCGCTCGTGATCTACCATCTGCTTAGGGCGATTAGGCCAATCACAAATCAGTGGTAAATCAATAAATCCGGTGTTTTCACTCACTGCACCAAGTACTTTGGCATAATAGGTCTTTTGGGTTTCACGATCCTGAAACTGGCGAGCCAAATGGCTTTGCGCTGGTTTGTGCATGGCAACAATAATCAATCCAGAGGTTGCCATGTCTAAACGGTGTACTAGCCGAGCATTTGGATATACTCGGTTAACCCGAACAATTAGTGAGTCATAATGTTCACGTGCTTTACCTGGCACGCTGAGTAAACCAGACGGCTTATTAAGTACCAAAATATCTTCGTCTTGATAGACAATATCCAAGTAAGGGCGAGTGGGCGGATTGTAATTTAATAGTGCCATTAGTGAGTATTCACTATCATACGAACCGCTTCCATACTTACTGAGGCCATGGATATAGCATCAGTCAAGTCATCTCGTAATGTTTTCAAATAGTCAATTTCATTTTCCCTGATAGAGGGATTAACCTGCTGTAGCTGAATTAAACGCGTTAATTCACTGTCGAGTTGTTGTTGCATCTTGTCTAGGTGTTTTTGCTTTATACCTTCAACTTGACTTTGAATTAACTGCTCGGCACGTCCACAGCCCTGTTCAATGGCTTTGTGGAGGGCTTTAATCACGTTACTACCCATTTGCTTCTTAACTCTTTTAAGTCCGCTGAATGAGCGTTTGACCGGTGTCTGTGTACTGTCCAAGACAAAGTGAATTGGGGTGGCAGGAAAGTAGCGTTGTAGGGGGATATGTTTTGTGGTTTGTGCCCGCAGTACGAACACAAACTCTAACCAATAAGTCCCCGCTGGATTACTTAACTCATTACTTAGGGCTAAACTGGATTTACCGTTATTATCCGTTAGCACGGTATCCATTGCATGATGGACCAACGGATGATCCCAATTCAAATAGTGCATGTTTTCTTGGCAAAGTGCCGTCGCTCTGTCGTAGGTGACCGTCATGCCTTCTTCATCTAAGCCAGGCAAGGTGCCTTGCATACGTTCAGTCGGCCTCAGAATATAACTATTTTCATCATTGTCTTCTTGTATAACGCCAATGCCATCCAATAATTCAGCCATAAATTGTTGGCAGTGATTTGCTTGGTCGCTGGCAACAATGGCATCTAATAGACTATCTACTTTGCCATTACCTGAGGAGTTAAGTTCAAGTAACTTGTCCCTACCTTGCTCCATTTGCGCAGTTGCCTGCTGATGATGTTCACTGGTGTGTGCCAGTAATTGTTCACATTCACTATCACTCAATTGGCCAGCTAATCCACGAAGTAAGGATTGTTTTACTTGCTGATAGACGTGTCGTCCCGTAGGACAGGTCTGCTCAAAGCTGTTCAATCCTCTGTGGTACCAGCTTTTCAACAATGCTTGTGGGCTATCATTGAAATAAGGCACGTGAATACTAATATCCTGTTGCTGGCCTATGCGGTCAAGACGACCAATACGCTGTTCAAGTAAATCAGGGTTTAACGGTAAATCAAACAGCACTAAATGGTGAGAAAATTGGAAATTACGACCCTCACTACCTATTTCACTACAAATTAGTGCTTGGGCGCCGTAATCATCTTGGGCAAAATAGCTAGCGGCTTGATCTCGCTCTATAATACTCATCCCCTCGTGGAATACCGTGGTTCTTATACCTGACTTAACCCGTATCGCTTCTGACAATTCTATTGCTGTTTTAGCACTCGCACAAATGACTAACACCTTACTGCCTTTCAATGCTTTTAGGGTGGTGATTAACCAAGCTACGCGAGGATCAATACTAAACCAATGGGGCAGGCTGCTCTCCGGATGCAGGCGGCTATCGATATCCTCACTGGTTTCCAGTAGCCCTTTATATTCTTCGGGAAGCTCAAGGGGATGCTCCTGTAAATGTCTTGCTTTAAAGCCCGATACGCTCTTTCTACTATTGCGAAACAACACCCGTCCTGTGCCATGACGATCTAATAGTTGTGATATCAATTGTTGACGACTCTCAATACTATTGTGTGTTAAAGCGTCAGTCACCGCCTGTTGTCCCAGCATGGTTACTAAGGCCTGTTGTTGCTGTTCAGTCAATTCACTACCCAATTGCAGGGGATCAATCACGCTAGCAATGGCACTGTATTGTTGCTCTTCGTCAAGAAAATCACTGTAATTGTGAAAACGATCAGCATCCAATAACCGCAAACGAGCAAAGTGACTTTCATGACCCAGTTGATCAGGCGTTGCCGTTAATAGCAATACCCCGGGTACGGTGTTGGCGAGTGCCTCTATCACTTGATACTGTTGTGACGGAGCTTCAGCTGACCACTGTAAGTGATGGGCCTCGTCAACAATCAGCAGGTCCCAACCCGCGTCACATAGATCTTGGTGTGCGCGTGCTGATTGGCTAATAAAGTCGAGGCTACAGATAACTAATTGTTCACTTTCAAACGGATTACCATCATCAACCGTTGACAAATACCTTTCGTTATCAAAAATTGAAAACGCTAAATTGACGCGTCTTAGCATTTCAACTAACCACTGATGAACTAAGCTTGGTGGTACTATAATCAGAACCCGTGAGGCTCTGCCGCTTTGTATTTGCTGATGGGCAATTAACGCCGCTTCAATGGTTTTACCCAGTCCCACTTCGTCTGCTAATAATACCCGAGGCGCGAAGCGTTGACCTACTTCAGAGGCAATGTGTAGTTGGTGGGGGATAAGATCCGCACGAGCACCAACAAAGCCAAGCAAGGGCGACGTGTAATGATTAAACTGTTGCTGTAGGCATTGATGACGAACATCAAATAATTGTGGGCCATCATATTGTCCGGCTAACAATCGTTGTTTGGGCTGGTTAAGGGTATAGGTATGTTCCAGCAATACTTCGGTTAACTCTACGCTGTCTTGGGTGTCACTGCGGATGCCGTGGTAACTGACTACGCCTTCGTTGACAGTGATATTCTCAACTTCAAGAGTCCAGCCTTGTGAGCAGGTCACGGTATCGCCAACGGAGAAAATTATTCGTGTTAATGGTGAGTTATCTGTGGTGTAACGCCGTTCTTCGCCGGACGCAGGAAATGTCACTGTGACGAAGCGACTTTGAGTTTCTACAATGATACCTAACCCGAGCTCAGTCTCGGTTTCACTTAACCAACGTTGTCCTACAGCAAACATGAATTTTTTACCCTTTGATATTTGACGCGCAATCATATAGAAGCTCAGTTACTTTTACCATGACAAATGCCTGATAAAAAATACAATAAATTGAAATAATATATGAGTTGCTGATTTTGTTAGACTATGTTTAATAGTAAAGACGCTCATTAAACATTTTGCATGTATAAAAGCGTGTTGAGTGGATATTGTGCATCTAATGCTTTGCTAACCAATCCGGATGGAGAGAGAGATGTCTGAACTATCAAATGCACAGCTAAAAACCTATATCTTGGATACTAATATACTACTCCATGAGCCGTTCGCATTCTTATCATTTAAAGAACATGATGTCGTCATTCCCATGACCGTGCTAGAGGAATTGGATCATATTAAAGACAGCAAAAAAGATGTTGCTCGCGATGCGCGCGTGGCCATAAGAGGCTTAGAAGACCTGCTCCGAGATGCCTCACCAGAGGCAATGATGTCTGGTGTATCACTCGGTAGTATTGAAGATGGGGTTGGTTGCCCCAGTGGTAACTTATCTATTTTTTCTGATTTAGCCATGGCCAAAAATGAACAAGTGTTTTCCAGTAATGAGAATGACAATCGCATTATTAATGTTGCCTTGCACTTGCAGGCAACCCTAACCAAACGGCAAGTCGTGTTAGTCACCAAAGATATTAACATGCGTTTGAAGGCCAAAGGTGCGGGGCTGCACATAGTTGAAGACTATCGCACTGACCAACTAGTGACAGACGTTAAATTTTTGTCCAAAGGCTACCATCAATATCAGGGCGACTTTTGGCAACAAATCACACAGGTAGAAACCCATAAAGAAGGGCGGGAGACTATTCATCAGTTCCGTCGTGATGATTTGCCTAACGTGAACATTAATGAATACATAGTAGATACTGAAGACGGTTTTGTAGGCTGTGTTGAGTCCGTTGATGAGCAACATGTCGAAGTATTAGACTTGGGCATAGAGCGACTGATGCATCGTCGAGCATGGGGTATATCAGCAAAAAATATTGGCCAAGCAATGGCGTTGAATGCCTTATTAGATCCTCATATTGATCTGGTCATTCTTACTGGACCGGCGGGTTGCGGCAAGACCTTACTGGCTTTGGCCGCTGCATTAGAAATGGTCATTGAAAAAAAACTTTACGAGAAAATTATTGTTACTAGAAACACCCCGGAACTGGCGGAGTCCATAGGCTTTTTACCGGGTACAGAGGAAGAGAAAATGGCCCCTTGGTTGAGTGCCATTACCGATTCATTGGAAGTACTCCATAAACACGACGTCAATGCGGCGAGTTCAATGAGCTATACCATGGAAAAGGCGAATTTACAGTTTAAGTCAGTCAATTTTATGCGTGGCAGAAGTATCCAAAATTCCTTAGTTATTCTAGATGAATCGCAAAACCTGACGGCCTCTCAATTAAAAACTATCATTACTCGCTGCGGTGAGGGGACAAAACTGATATGTACGGGTAATTTAGCTCAGATAGACACTAATTATCTATCGCCAGTTACCTCTGGATTAACTTACTTGGTTGAAAAATTCAAAACATTTGCCGGTAGTGCAACGTTGAATTTGGAAGGCGTGGTGAGAAGTCGATTAGCCGAGTTTGCTGAGAAAGAGATGTAAGTTATGGAACAACGGCCATTACAGGGAAGTAAGAGTAGGGTATTAATAATTGATGACGATCCGTATTCTGTGGCTATATTAACAGAGTCGTTGGCTGTCGATTATGAAGTCCTGGCGGCGACTGATGCATTGATTGGTCTAGGCATTGCCCAGTCCGAGATGCCTGATATTATTCTTTTAGATGTCGTGATGCCAGCCGCTAGTGGTTTTGAAATATGTAAGCAATTGAAAGGTGATGAGCGTACAAAAGATATACCAGTCATATTTTCCACGGCAAAAAATAGTGAAGAAGATGAATTGCAGGGACTGCATTTAGGTGCTGTTGACTACGTCCATAAGCCGTTTAGTATGGCGTTATTAAAAGCTAGACTGTCTTGCCAATTAAGTCTCAAGAAAAAGGCTGACTTGCTAGAGCGTTTGGTCAGCATTGACGGTACTACTGAGATCCACAACCGTCGATATTTTGATGAAACGTACGAAAAGGAATGGAAACGAGCCGAGCGTTTGCAAACCTCCATATCCATATGCTTTGTCGATATTGACTATTTTAAACAGTTTAACGATACCTACGGTCATGGTGCTGGCGATCAATGCTTATATAAGGTTGCTCAGAATCTAAAAAATCATATTCGTCGCGAAGGGGACTTTGTCGCGCGTTACGGCGGTGAAGAATTCGTTTGTGTGTGGATTGGTGCTGACGCAGATGCCGCGTTGCAACTCGCACAGAATTTACGCTTCGGCGTGGCCAGTCTATACATCCCCCACAGTGCGTCTTCTTGTGCGCCACATGTGACGGTTAGTATGGGTGTCTCAAGCTGTATACCATCAGCTCAAAAAACTTCTCGTGAGTTATTAGAGTTAGCAGACAAACGCCTTTACATAGCTAAAAAACGAGGGCGCAATACTGTTTTTACAGGTGACTAGGGCGCTGATATCGGCTGTATATCCAATGCCTGAGTAGGTGGCAGGAATTCGGCGATGTATTGCCCGCTGGCAATGAGTTTCCTGGTTCCGTTACCCACTACTCCAGGCTCAACCACGGCAGGACCGGCAACCTCCAGTAACACTAGTTTACCCCGTTCGGTGTTTATAACCACGTCTTCGGGGGTCGGCTGTAAAGACATAGCGACTAATGCGTGGTCGGGTAGAATGACCATTGCGACATTGCCACCAGGGTAAAATAATTTTGCCAAGGCTGCAAATAGTGTTGCTTTACTGTCGCAGTCCCCTAAATTTTGTAAAATGACTGACATAGGTGGCGCAAAGGCAAGGCTGGCATTGTGTCTGCGGCGAGTCAGGGGATCATAAGGAATGCTTTGCACGAAGTTCAACAAGTATTCAATTTGTTTCCGTTTTGACAGAAATTGTGGAATTTTTTCTCGCATCGCACGTGCAATTGGCACCAACGCCTGACGACTATCAACGGCAAATTTGACATGATCAGGCTTGACCATAGATTGTTCCTGAAACCCTGCAAACTCGATGTGATTGATGCTGTTGATGTAGTCGTTAAATGCATTTGTACGCAGGCTAGCAAGGTTTTTTTGCCATTTACGCCGGTCCGCGGCTGTGCCTCCCCGCAAACCATAACTCAAATTTACCCCGTGATGATTGACGGTCAATTCTATTTTTTCAGCGGCCATTGCTCTGGCCTGTAGACGTAACGCGTGGGCTATGTGGTGTTGTGCCATGTTGGGCGTGTAGCGCTTGAAATCGGTAAATTTACTATAGGCTAAGCGTTTGTTAACCTGAGTGTGTAGTGAGTGATTGGCATCTTGACTATCTCGCCAGCTGTAGGACAGCGTAAAATCAGAGCCCAGGTCATGCTTGTGAAAGTGTGTTTGTTGAGCAAACGTTAATAGACTGGTAAAGCTAAAGAATATTATCAAGATTAGGCGCAATGAAAAAACCTCGAACAAAAAAGTCAAAATAAGCATAGCAAGGCAATGTTAAAAAAGGTAGTAATTACAAACTGTTTTGCAGCGGAATGTCACTCAGTAGTGTGGTCTTAAACCAGTTTAACGACTCGCGTAGTGTAACAACACTACCAATCACGATCAGTGTCGGCGGTTTAACAGGGGCGTGCTGGGTGATTTCAATGATAGTATCAAGGGTTCCCGTGACCACGACTTGTTCAGCGGTAGTTGCGGATTCAATCAGTGCGATGGGGGTATCGCCTGACAGTCCATGGTTAACTAATTCGCGACAAATCACCGTAAGGCCAGTTAGCCCCATATAAAACACCAAGGTATGATTTTTCACAGCTAAGGCTTGCCAGTTTAAGTCGATGGTACCGTCTTTGAGGTGACCCGTAGCAAAGGTTACCGCTTGGGAGTGGTCTCTGTGAGTCAGTGGAATGCCCGTGTAACTGGAGGCACCGTTAGCGGCTGTAATGCCTGGCACAACTTGAAATGGGATATTGTGTTCTACTAGGCTACTTAACTCCTCACCACCACGACCAAAGATAAACGGATCACCACCCTTTAGCCGCACCACGCGTTTGCCATGTTGGGCTTGTTCTACCAATACTCGGTTTATATCTGCTTGGGGTATTGTGTGCTTACTGGCAGCTTTACCCACGTAGATCTTTTCAGCATCTCGCCTGACCATATCTAAAATCGGCTGGGAGACTAAACGATCATAAACTACAACATCCGCCTTCTGCATTAACCGCAAGGCTTTAAATGTCAGTAATTCTGGATCTCCTGGACCTGCGCCAACTAAGTATACTTCACCCTTTAATATGTCGTCTGATTTTTCCAACATGTTGAGCAGTGTTGCTTTTGCGCCTTGTTCATCGCCGCCTAAAACCTGCTCTGCAACGCGTCCTTCGAACACCTCTTCCCAGAAATTTCGGCGTCCGTCTACGGTTGAGAATTGTTGTTTTACTTGCTCTCGTAGGTTTTTTGCAAAGTCGCCCAAGCGACTGATCCGTTGTGGGATAAAGGCTTCAAGCTTCTGCCGTAAATGCCTTAATAATACAGGTGCTACGCCACCACTGCACAAGGCGATGGTTACCGGATTACGGTCGACTATAGCAGGTGTAATAAAGCTGCATTCCTCAGGACTGTCTACCACATTAACAGGAATGTTCTTAGCTTTTGCCATGTGGCTTATATCAGCGTTGAGTGTTTCGTTGTCAGTGGCTACGAAGATCAAATCAGCAGATTCTAGATCGGTTGTTTGGAAAGGTCGTTGATGAAAATGTAGTTTGTTTTCGTCTATCAAGCGCAGCATGGTGCTATTGGCTTGGGGAGAAACAACGGACACCGTAGCGTCCGTTTTAAGTATTAACTCAGTCTTTCGAGCTGCAACTTCCCCCGCCCCGATAATGAGGCATCGACAGTGCTTAGTGTCGACAAAAAGAGGGAAGTATCTCATCCGTTAAAACTTTCCTTGTTCTATTATTTTTTCTTTGGTGGTGGCGTTTCGCTCCACTCACGTATCGATAAACGTTGTCCAGCAACACGCGTGTTAGTTAGCATTTGCTTGATTTGCGATGGCATACCATCAGGCAAATCCACAGTACTATAGTTATCATAAATCTGAATGGCACCGATGTGTTTACTGCTGATGTTGGCTTCGTTGGCAATTGCACCTACAATATTTCCTGGCTTAGCACCATGGCTATGCCCAACGTCTATGCGGTATCGTTGCATACCTTCTTCAGCAGGTTTGCTTTGTTGTCTGCGACGTTCACTACGCTCACCACGATCACGTTTATCGCCGCGATCCCCGCGTTCTCCGCGCTCGCTGCGTCGTCCATCACGTGAACCTCGCTCATCTCTGTCCCTACCCTGAGGCTTCTTACTATTTAAATCAGGACGGTCAGTTTCTTTCAATATTAACGGTTCATCACCTTGTGCAAGTTTTGCTAGCGCTGCCATCAATACTTCTGGCTCACACTCTGTCTCGGCTTTAATTGACTCTATGACCTCAATTAAACTCTCAATGTCTGAATGAGTCATGGCTTCAGTGACGCTATTTTTAAAGCGTTTTAGGCGCTGCTCATTAAGTTCCGATATGGACGGAATAGACATGGCTTCAATGCGCTGCTTGGTGGCTTTCTCAATCGCAAACAACAAACGCTTTTCACGATGAGAGATGAACAATATTGCGTCGCCTTGTCTACCAGCACGGCCAGTACGGCCGATTCTGTGAACGTACGATTCTGTGTCATAAGGGATATCGTAGTTAATTACGTGACTAACACGCTCTACATCTAAACCACGAGCTACAACGTCTGTTGCTACCAAGATATCTACACGGCCACTTTTTAAGCGCTCTACCGTGCGTTCACGCGCGTTTTGTGCAATGTCACCATTTAACGGCTCTACAGCGTAGCCGCGGGCAGCGAGTTTCTCTGCTAACTCAACGGTTGCTGTTTTAGTGCGCACAAAAACGATAACACCATCATATGATTCCACTTCAAGAATGCGCGTCAACGCCTCTAGCTTATGGTGATTGGCAATTTGGCAGTAGCGTTGCGTAATCGTGCTGGCTGTACTTACTTTAGAAGCAATTTTTACGTGCTCGGGGTTTTGTAAATAACGCTCTGTGATTTTTTTAATTGGCCCAGGCATTGTTGCTGAGAACAAAGCTGTTTGACGGGTTTCTGGCGCGTGACTTAGAATCCACTCTACGTCATCAATAAAGCCCATGCGCAACATTTCGTCGGCTTCATCCAATACCAAACCCGATAATTTGTCCAACTTCAATGTACCGCGTTTGATGTGATCAATGACACGTCCAGGGGTACCAACAACAACGTGAACACCGCGTTTCAAGGCACGGATTTGGTTGTCATATGATTGACCGCCGTAGACCGGCAGCACGTGTATTTTCTTATCAAATTTTGCGTAGGTGTGAAAAGCTTCTGCCACTTGAATGGCTAATTCACGGGTTGGCGCTAATACCAATAATTGGGTAGCCTTGTTGCTCACGTCTAGGTTAGCTAACAACGGCAATGCGAATGCCGCGGTTTTACCAGTACCTGTTTGAGCCTGACCTAATAGGTCTCGTCCTTGTAGTAACAGCGGTATACTTTGCGCTTGAATAGGTGAAGGTTTTTCATACCCAACATCTTCTAACGCTTTCAGCAGCGGTTCTGGAAGATTAAGGTCTTTGAAGGTGATGTCTGTACTACTTGTCATTAAGGATCCCAAGGTGGTATAAGAAAATGAAGCCTCAATGAGTGGGCTTCAAAGTAATCTCCCAATTATATAAGATCATAGGCAATTACACCACGCTAAAGCGTAAATTAATAAGAATAAGTCAGATACTTTGGATCATTTAGCCGTTTTTAGCAGGATTTATTGTCTGATGGCGCGTTGATAATTGTGCCTACTGACGACAATTGCTGAATAATATCAGCCCTCGTATGATTGCTAAATACAACTTGTGTTAGCGCGTCTACTCGTTGCTCTATTTGCTCAATGCAGCGGTTAAAAGCATGTTGTAGTTGTTCATCTGTGCCCACTATTTTTGACGGATCTGCTAGATCCCAGTGACAAATAATCGTATCTTCAGTCCATTTCGGGCAGATCTCATTGGCGGAGTCGTCGCAGACTGTAATTACTACATCTGGATGAAAGTCAGCGGTATCGCCAATGCTTTTACTGGTTAACTCGTCGGTGTCGTAACCACGCTCACGTAAATACTGTAATGTTAACGGGTAAACAACGCCAGTTGGTTCACAACCTGCGCTTCTGGCCTCAACCAAACCACTCGTGCGTTGCTGTGTAATGGCCTCCGAAAGAATACTGCGGCAACGGTTGTGGGTACAAATGTATAACACATTTAGCATAGAAAAAGTGGCTTTGATAGATAATGAACACTCACTATACAAGTTGCTGATTATTACTCAACTGTTTCACAAAAATTTAATTAAAACATTGTGTTATATCTATATAGCTGATTTTATAACTACTTGTTATTGACTTGCTACCTGTCGTTTTTTACATCTTTGCATAACCGTTAGTCTTTGTTGCTCGGTAAACCCCAACCACTGGCGTAATTCATCGCGGGTGCGGAAACACCCTTGGCATAGGCCATCATGGTTGATTTTACATTGCCCGATACAAGGTGATGAAACGGTGCCAGTGGTCATGGCCGTTCACCTTGTTTGCTCAATAAGACTTTTAGTGATGCTATTTCATCAGCTAAATCTTGCATACTGGGTTCGCTCTCGGATCTTTGTTCAGCGTGCTCTTGTTCCATTACATTAACGACGATGCCAATGACCATATTGAGAAAGGCAAAGGCGGTGAAGAAGATAAAGGTTAGATAGTAGATCCAGCTAAAGCCATAGACTTCTTGTGTGGCATACATGATATCGGTCCAATCTTCGAAAGTCATTATTCGGAACAGGGTTAACATAGATATTGCAATGTCGCCCCACAACACAGGATCAATATCAGCAAATATAAAGCTACCCATGGCAGCATAAATATAGAAGATAATGAACATCAACAGCACCACGTAACCCAATTGTGGTAACGCTTTGATCAAGGAGTTAATAAGAATTCTGAGTTCCGGGATCACTGACACCATACGCAGAACTCTAAACACTCTGACTAAACGTGCGAGTAATGCCATTTCAGTATTATCTATGGGAATTAGACTAATCATTACCACAGCAGTATCAAACACATTCCATCCGTGTTTGAAAAACTGGCGCTTATTGCCATCAGTAATAAAGCGAATTAACAACTCTACTAGAAAAAATAATGTAATGAAGACATCTAGTGCTTTTGTTGCAGTGACCGCACTCGGTGTTAACGGAAAGGTTTTAGCACCTATCTCTAATGCAGAGATAATGATGACAGTGATCACAGCAAACTCAAATAATTTGTTGTGCTTCAATGTATTGAGTTTAGAGAGAAGAGTGGCGTACATAATGTCCTAATGATGAAACGTCTGAACAGCGATCTAGTATACGGATAATGTATGGCGAGTTTAAGTACTGTGTAGATTTTTTGATAAAAAAAGGCGGTATTCATAACCGCCTCTTTCTATTGGCCGTCAACCCTTATTCAGTGCTGTAAAGACCTTTGTTGATATTGATAATATCTTGCTCAGTAATTGAACCAGCCGATTGCTTCAGTTGCAGAATGCTGGTGATGTATTGATAACGAGCCGCTGACTGGTTGCGTTTGGCATCATACAAACCGCGCGTACTGTTCAGTACTTCAACAATATTACGAGTACCTACTTCAAAACCGGCTTCAGTGGCTTGTACAGCGCTTTCCGCAGATACTACTGCTTGGTCTAGGGCTTTGATTCTTGAAATGGTCGCAACGACGTTATAGAAGTTAGAGCGAACGTTTCTCACCACGCCACGACGTATTCTTTCAAGTTCCTCGGCACTGGAAACATAACGCAAGCGCGCCGCTTTACTTGACGCAGTCACACGATTGCCTTGGTAAATTGGAAGGTTGAACTCAATACCTAAATTGTAGCTGTCAAAGCGGTCGTCGTTGATAATACGTGCTCTAGAGCCGCCATCCGCGGTTGAACTGAGGCTCGCTGAAAACGCTATTGTGGGGTAGTGCCCTGACGTCGCGATGTCTATATTTTGTTGGCTGATGTCAACGCCTATTTTAGCCGCTAACAACTCAAAATTACCTTGGGTCGCCATGGTTAACCAGTTCTCAATCAGTGACGGATTTGGTTGATGGGCATGAAAGCGCTGCATATCTAAGGCATCTAAATTGGAGTGATAGCGCCCGGTGATTTCTCGCAACACTTCTAGATTAATTTCTACGTTATTTTGTGCACTTATTTCAGAGGCCACGGCGTTGTCAAACAGTGCTTGTGCTTCATGTACATCTGTAATTGCTGTCAGACCAACAGAAAAGCGTGACTTCGTTTGTTCTAATTGGCGTGAGATAGCGCGTTTTTCAGCTTGTGCGAATGTGAGGTCGTCACGGGCTTGTAATACACCAAAATAAGCATTAACGGTACGTAGCAACAAATTTTGTTTAGCAAGAGCGTAAGACGCATCAGCTTGACTTGCTACCATCTCTGAGCGATCCAAACTATTCCAGTCGCTCAAATTAAAAATAGACTGCCTTAATTGTAAACTGGCATTGTTTCGCGTCTCATCGGCTCCAACCGGAAGCCCTGTCGTAGGGTCGACCCCAAAGCCGTAAGCGTTGTCAGAAAGTTCTTTTGTTAACCCAGTGGACAATTGCAATGACAATTGTGGTAATAGCGGAGAACGGCTAACGTCCACGTCGGCAAAAGCGGCGTCTCTGTCTGACTTTGCTTTTAACGCCACCGGGTCGTTTTTTAATGCCATTTGATAAACTTGTAGCAGATTTTCTGCCTGCACAGAGGATGATGCCATCACACCTGCGATAAACATGAGACAATATTTTTTCATAAGGTTACCTGCAATCCGTATTTATAGTTATAATTTCTCTATATATAGTGTGAGTCATAATTTAATTAAATCAAGCATTAACTATCTTAGTACCGTTAAATTCGTAGGGAAATTTGTAAGTTAATATTCTGACTTGTACCGCCAACTAATTTAGACTTAAGGAGTACGTGCGTGGCGAACAAAAAAGTTCATTCACAATTTAATAACTCAGATGTCAGTGTGGTTGAACAGACTATTTTGTATAGTGGTTTCTACACATTGTCCAAATATGCCTTCACCCATGCCCTTTATAAAGGCGGTACAAGTCCATTAATTGAGCGGGAGATTATTGAACGTTGCCATGCCGTTGCAGTATTACCTTATGATCCGGTTGCCGAAGCCTTCGTATTGATCGAACAAATTCGCATCGGTGCCATGGCAACTGCCGACAGCCCATGGCTGTTAGAGTGTATTGCTGGCATGATTGAACCTGGCGAAGACCGTCATCAAGTGTGTGTGAGGGAATCACAAGAAGAGGCGGGATTAACATTATCTGGACTTATTCCCATGCTTGATTATCTGGTGAGTCCTGGTGCGAGTACTGAACGCTTGTATGTATACTTAGCCATTGTTGATTCCACCGCGGCTGGTGGGATACACGGCTTACCGGAAGAGGGCGAGGATATTATGGTAAAAGTCATTTCTGAACAGGACATAAAGCAAGATATGCGAAACAACCGTATTGATAACGCCGCGTGCTTAATAGCTTTGCAAAACTTCTTTCTCAACAAATCCGATTATATGGCGCAGCACAATAAACGGGATAGCCATGAATAAGTCAGTTTATCGTCCTAATATCCCCCGCTGGCTAACCATCTGCAGTCGAAATTATGTCGGCTTATTGAAACTACTGCCGGATCTTGATACCGAAAACTTGAGTTATGCGTTTGATGCGTTGAAGAATCAATACACCATCACTGTAATAGAATGCACTCGCTACACCACAACGTTGCAGTGTGTGCAGAGCAATCGTGGTTTACCTAGTTACTTAAAAGCTGATATGACGGTGCGCTTGTATCATGATGCTCAAGTGGCAGAAGTTCTAAGTTGGCAAAAGTCTTCGCGCTTAGATGCTAAATACCCGTATCCCAATGCGCAAATGCATCAACCCAACGAGCGGGAGCTCAGTGATCGCTTTCTAGCTGAGTGGATAGGATTTTGCCAAAATAGCAGCCAGCGTTCGCCGTTTTCAGAGTAAATAAACGCGATTGTTGTCTCAATAATTAATAGGTACCCAGACTAATGAATCAAAACCTTCTATATCTTCACGGATTTCTCAGTGGACCTTCGTCAGAAAAAGCGCAACAGACCGTAAAATATTTCAATGACTACCATCCCAATATCACAATACATTGCCCCCAGTTACCATTTGATTTTGATCAATTACCCGCCTTTATTCAATCCTTGGTTGATCAGTATCAAGGGAAAACATTAGGCATTGTTGGCAGTTCACTTGGCGGGTTTCTGGCGACTTATCTTGCTAATGAATTAGGCGCACCGGCGGTGGTGATTAACCCTGCCGTAAAACCAGATGAACTGTTATTGGATTATCTTGGTGAGCATCAATGTTATTACAGTGACACCCGCGTGACTGTAAGTATATCCCATCTGCCCTTGTTGCAGACCATGAGGGTTCAACAGCCACCCAGTAACATCAAAGTATTATTACAAACTAACGATGAAACGTTAGATTACAAGCAAGCGGAAATTTACTATCAGCATTGTGAGTTACACATTGAGCAGGGCGGTGATCACAGTTTTCAAGGGTATTCAGATCATCTACCTGCTATCCACAACTATTTATTTAACTGAGTAAATAATGAGCTAGTGAGACAGCCCCAACGAGTTGTCTAGCCGGCGGATTTAGCCCTGATATTACGTTTAATTTTTACTAAACCGACAAACAGAGGTTGTCAGTAGTGGCATTTTCGAGTAAAACGGAGGGATACACGTAGTAAAAACACTTTGAGAATTAAAGCCTAATTATGTCAAACCAATATAA
>JBELHI010000035.1:16828-19772 GCA_042091475.1 Alteromonadaceae bacterium | reverse complement strand
CCAAAGGTCAATTAAATTTATATAGTTTTGATAAATGAGAGACAAAGTGGCGTGCAATGTTTACACTAGAGGGCATAGATGTTACCCGCGATAAGTACACTGTTTATACTGGTAGTTTGCCGGTGCAGTTGTCCGTGGGCTTACGAGTGTTCACAGTGATTTGAGGCTTTATGAAACAAGAACAACCCTTATACATTCCCCATGCTGGTCCATCCTTATTGGAGACGCCGTTACTCAACAAAGGCAGTGCCTTTACGAAGCGTGAGCGCGAATCATTTAATTTAGTTGGCTTATTACCCCCTCGATATGAGTCCATTGAAGAGCAGGTTGAACGCTGCTACATGCAATACTCAAGTTGCACGACGGCGATGAACAAACACATCTACTTGCGTTCTATTCAAGACACTAATGAGACATTGTTTTATCGCTTAGTGCATGAAAACTTAGAAGAAATGTTGCCAATTATCTACACGCCGACGGTTGGTGATGCCTGTGAGCAGTTCTCTGATATTTATCGTAGTTCTCGTGGCTTGTTTGTTGCTTATTCAGAGCGTGAGCAAATGGATGATATTTTGCGCAATGCCACCAAGCGGAAAGTCAAAGTTATCGTGGTGACTGACGGCGAACGGATCTTGGGTTTGGGTGATCAGGGTATTGGCGGTATGGGGATCCCTATTGGTAAGTTATCCCTTTACACCGCCTGTGCCGGCATCAGTCCTGCTTACACCTTACCTGTGATGTTAGATGTAGGCACTAATAACGACAAACTACTCAATGATCCTCGTTACATGGGGGCTCGTCACAAACGAGTAGGACAAGCAGATTATAATGCGTTTGTTGACAAATTTATTCAAGCCGCAGAAAAGCGTTGGCCTGGTGTATTGATTCAATTTGAAGACTTTGCACAGCCTAACGCCATGCCATTATTAGAACGCTACAGAGATAAGGTCTGTTGTTTTAACGATGATATTCAGGGAACTGCTGCGGTCACCGCAGGCACATTGATGGCCGCTAGCCGAGTCAAAAATGAGCAACTGAAACAACAACGGGTTGTGTTCGTTGGCGCAGGCTCTGCGGGCTGTGGTATTGCTGAGCATCTGATTAGACAGATGGTGGTTGAGGGACTAGATGACGCGCAGGCCCGCAGCCAAGTCTTTATGGTTGACAAAGAGGGGCTGATGACAACTGCAATTGAGGGATTACGTGACTTCCAACTGCCGTTGGCGCAGGACATAGCAACCATCTCCCAGTGGCAATTTAGCGGTCCCAACCCCTCATTACTTGACGTTATTCACTGTGTTGAGCCCACAGTATTAATTGGCGTATCTGGTCAGCCGGGGTTGTTCACTGAACCTGTGATACGCGCGATGCATGAGACTTGTGAGCGGCCCATTGTCTTTCCATTGAGTAATCCGTCGAGTCGTATCGAAGCAGCACCAGAAGACGTCATTGAATGGACAAGAGGGCAAGCTATAATTGCCACTGGTAGTCCATGTGAGCCAATCGTATTTAACGGACAAGTTTTTGATATACCGCAATGTAATAACAGTTATATTTTCCCTGGCATTGGCTTAGGCGTGTTGGCTGTCAAAGCCAGCCGTATTTCTGATGACATGTTAATGGTGGCCAGTAGCACGCTGGCCGAAGCTTCGCCTGTCGCCAATACTGGTGAGGGTGCGTTGCTACCCGCTTTAAGTGATTTAGCGTCACTCAGTAAAAAGATTGCTTTTGCCGTTGCAAAATGTGCGATGAAACAAGGTTTAGCCTTGGAAATAGGTGACCACACTCTGACAGAGCGTATTGATAGCAGCTTCTGGTCGCCGGAATATCGTCAATATAAGCGTGTCAGTTTCTAATTAAACGGGCTGAATGATGGTGTCACCTGGGCTTGTCTATCATCCTATCTACAGTCAACTTGAGTTGCCTGTACGACACCGTTTTCCCATTGAGAAATATCAAGGGATTCACCGTGCGTTGTTGGCTCGGAAGGTCCCTGCTAGCCGTTTTGTAACACCTAGCCCCCTTGATGTTGATAGCTTAAAAGCTATATTTCAACCCGAATATATTAATCAACTCACAACCAACCAGCTTCCTCGTCAGGCAATGCGGAGGATTGGCTTTCCGTGGTCTGAACAATTAATTCAGCGCACCTTGACGGCAGCTGGAGGTACGGTAAAAACTTGTGAACTGGCACTAGAGTTAGGTAAAGCGGTGAACCTGACGGGGGGCTACCATCATGCCTTTGCTGATTATGGCTCTGGCTTTTGTATGGTCAATGATCTCTATTTAGGGGCTTTGAAAATGCTACAGCACAAGGATATTGATTCGGTATTGATCATTGACTGTGATGTTCATCAAGGCGACGGCACCGCAAAGTTGGCGCAGCAGCGCAAAGACATTGTGACCTTGTCTATTCATGCGGAGAAAAATTTCCCTTATAGAAAACAAGTATCGGACTTGGATTTTGCTCTAGACAAGGGCGTTGAGGACAGCGAATATCTTGAATTACTAGATGAAGCTCTGTCTTTGGGGTTCCAAATGGCGAGACCAGACGCGGTTATTTATGACGCAGGTGTAGATATCCACATCAATGATGACCTAGGTTATTTGTCCATTAGCACTGCAGGTGTACTTGAACGTGATCAACGGGTATTTGAATACTGTCAACGGGCAGGTATTCCCATTGCGGCCGTTATTGGTGGGGGATACCAGCGCGATATTGATGCGTTGGTTGATGTACATCTGCAATTGTTTCATGCCGCGGGCGCTTTTTAGATTAATAACATTCACGACATGTTTAGTTAAGCTGAAGCGAGCATATATGCTCGCTTTTTTGTATTAGTTTAGGTATTGTCGGCGCCTTGTTGCTCAGTGGCATCAGTATCTAAATTCTGCTGTGATTTAGTCGCAGCAGCTTTTTCTGGTGCAGCTTCAACTGTTACAG
>JBELHI010000035.1:0-16728 GCA_042091475.1 Alteromonadaceae bacterium | reverse complement strand
TCCACCGGTACAGTTTCCACCGGTACAGTTTCCACCGGTACAGTTTCCACCGGTACAGCTTCAACCGGTGTTGATACTTCGGCCTTTGGTATTATTTGCGTTGGCTGTGAGGTGGCTTTGCCAATGGCGTCTTGTAAGGTTTTTATTTGAAGTGTTAACTTACGATTGTTATTAGTTAATCGCTTGACTTGTTTTTGCAACGCTTGGTTTTGATTTCGTACTTGTTGGTGTTGAGCCGAGCCATCAGTCACTTCACCTGATAATGTCGTGAGTTGCGCCTTCAATTGGCTAATTTTCTCTACTAATGTGGCGACCTGGTCGGTAAAGGCTTGTTCTCTTAAATCAGAACCATCTAATGCTGTTGAGATACGCAGCTGCGAATTTTCAAGGCTTAACAGGTAGTTTTCATAGGTTGATGACTTCAAACGTTTCAGTTGGTTGTAGTCAAGCAAGCGTTGTTTTAAACGTTTTAATTGAAAACGCACATTGGATACGGCTTCGTCAATCAGACCGATTTCTCTGGGCGTCGTTTTTATTGTTACAACAGCGGTGTTTCTGGCGGTGACAATGTCAGTAAATATTTTGGGTAGCATTCTGTCAGCGCTGTTTTTGTCGTGTGCTGTGATGGCTTTATTGATGCTGTTTAATTTGATATGGAGCATAGCTTTTATTTCTAACGCGTGTAGATTGGCAACTAAAGCCGGTTGCTCACGGGTTGCTCTAGCTTCATCACCAGCTGCAATCCGTGTCACCAAACGGTCAATCTGACTACTATATTTGTTGTAATCAGAGGCGTAGTGATTTTGTGCATTGATACTTTTTAAGTAATCTCTACGAGAGAATGCCTCTAGTAATATTTTATTGGCAGTGGTGCGAACTAATAATGCCCGTTTGAAACTACGGCTAGCCTCAGTGACCAACTGAGTGATTTCTTTTTTACTGTCCTGAGCTTTCTCGTCTTCAGATTGGAACACAGACAACATAGAGTAGTCGCCATTAACCGCATCTTGGTGTTCGCTTTTTGCTTTAGCAAGTAATCTTTTAGCCTTTGTCAGATCTTTAGGTGAGAAATAAGACAAGTCACTATTTTGGGGAGCATCAACCTGTGAAGCCAGCTCATCAATCACGAATCTTGCTTCAGACAAGTACTGTGTGGCTTTTTCCGTAGCGCCTTGATTAGTTACGGTCACTGACTCTGGCGCTGAGCTAGGTGTACTTGAACAAGCGGTGAGGAGAAAAATGCTTGCAGTACAAGCAATCAGAGTGTATTTGTTCATAGTATATCCTTTCTAGTAATACGTTAGTCGTAATGACTATTCAATTATTAAAGCACTATTTTGACCCAGTGGGTAAAATATTTTTGAAATATATAAATGTTGAGTGATTATTTACGCGTTAGCGGTGATTACCACACGCAACGGCGCTGGGTATCCCTCAACCGTCAAGTTGTGATCGTTAGGATCAAGGAAGTCATGTAAAGACTGGCCTTGCATCCACTTAGTGGCACGTTGCTCTTGAATACTTGTTTGATTGAGATCAACCACTTGGATATTTTTAAAACCACAACGTCGTAACCATAAACTCAATGCATCAGTGCTCGGAATAAACCATACATTGCGCATTTGTGCATAGCGATCTTTGGGCACCAGTACAGTGTCTTCGTTACCTTCAACAACAAGGGTTTCAAGAATTAGTTGACCGTCTTTTTTCATTGTATTTCGGATTGAATGTAAAAAATCAATAGGGCTACGTCTGTGGTATAGCACGCCCATACAAAATACTATATCAAAGGCTTTGAGTGCGGGAATATCTTCACCGCCAACGGGCAATAAATGTATTCTGGGGTCGGGGTTAAAGTGTTTGATTGCCTGAAACTGCATCAAAAATAATTGCGTAGGGTCGACACCCACAACCAGGTTTGGATCCTGTGCCAGCATGCGCCACATGTGGTAGCCGCTACCACAACCAATATCCAGCACATGTTTACCTGTCATAGAATCAATGTGAGGAATGACTCTGTCCCATTTCCAATCTGATCGCCATTCGGTATCAATGTCGACGCCGTGAATATGAAACGGGCCTTTACGCCATGGCGAGAATTGCTTAAGTAAACCTTCAATTTGACGCTGTTTGTAGGTGTCTGAATTGTCGCTGCCTGAAAAGGCCACTTTAGACAGAATATCTACCTTGGGATTGTCAATAACAGGTAATTTACTGATTAGTTTGACCCATTTATCAAAATCTCCGTGCTTTTGCTGTTGGGTCCACGCCTTCAATTGTGCGGGTAACACTTCTAACCACGGGCTGAGTTCGCTGTCTGCAATGTGTTTATAAAATTCGTTAAACCAGGTGATCATGTTTAGACGTTTCCTTTGATGGCAAACATAGAACAAAAATTAAAGCACTTGTACCACATTTCAGCATGCTCAAAACCAGCGTTAGCAAACCGTTGCTGGTGTATGTCAAAGGTATCAATGCGCATCACGTTTTCTAATGCCGAGCGTTTTTGACTGATCTCCAGCTCACTATAACCATTACGACGTTTGAATTCATGATGCATGTCAATTAATAACTCGTTTGTTAGATTGTGAGCGTGGTCGACTTTTTCTGAAATGATTAATACGCCACCGGGGGTTAACGCATTAAACAGTTGCTGGATAATATCTTGCCGTTCTTCTGTTGGGATAAATTGTAAGGTGAAGTTCATGATAATGACTGACGCATTACGTATCTCAACGTCTTGTAATTTACCTTCTACGACAGTCACTGGAATCGCAGAACGGATAGACTGAACGTTCATTTTACAACGCTCCACCATGGCCTTTGAGTTATCAACCGCAATAATATTGCAATGCTCTGCGGTAACATAACGCCTGACTGCCAAGCTAGCGGCACCTAATGCAGCGCCGAGGTCGTAAATACTAGAATTATCTTGCGCAAAGCGAGCCGCTAACTGGCCTATGCCATCAACAATCGTGCTGTAGCCGGGGACGGAGCGTTGTATCATATCAGGAAATACTTGCGCTACCATTTCGTCAAAGTTGAAATCGTCGAGATTAACAAGGGGAGTCGAGTAAATGGCGTCTTTACCTGTCTGCATCTTAGTTTCTTTTGTGTGTTTGTCTTTCATCTATTTATATTACCAAAAAAGGCATTTTTTTGCACTCTGACAAGGGGATTTCTATTCTCTTTGTTTGCTTTGTCAGTGTGTTATGCCAGTAATGAATAAATAACGCCAAAAGAATAGGTTATAACTCAAAAATAGAGGTTGGAACGGGGTTGATGTTGGTATAACGTTATTAATATGTAAAAAAATAGTTCGCGGTTGGCGCGCACTGTTGATGTAAAGTTGGCATTGTCATTGACCAGAGGGATAAAAAATGAGCGATAAGCTATTTCCAGTGATTGAACGCGTGGCACAATCAGCACTAATTGGGGCACAAGAATATACCGATTTGTATCAACAATCAGTAAAAAATCCAACACAGTTTTGGTCCCAGCAGGGACAACGTCTTGATTGGTATAAGCCTTACAAAACCATCAGTAATGTCTCGTTTGCCAAGGGTAATGTTAATATTCAATGGTATACAGATGGACAGTTGAATGCCTGTTTCAACTGTGTCGACCGTCACTTACCTGAAAAGTCACAGCAAAACGCAATCATTTGGGAAGGCGACGAGCCCGACTCTCACCAATACATTACTTACCAACAGTTACATGAAGAGGTGTGCAAATTAGCTAATGTATTGCTGTCACTCGGTGTGTCAAAAGGTGATCGCGTCATAATATATATGCCCATGATCCCCCAAGCAACCTATGCAATGCTTGCTTGTGCTCGTATTGGTGCGGTGCATTCGGTGATATTTGGTGGTTTTTCACCCAATGCGATTGCTGACAGGATTGACGACTGCGGTGCAAAAGTTGTGTTAACTGCCAATGTTGGACGCCGTGGTGGTAACACAATCCCACTAAAAGCGAATGTTGACGCCGCGCTATGTAAACCTAACACGGACACAGTTAGTCATGTAGTAGTCTATCCATTGACAACGGAGCAGGGGGAGTGGCATATAGACCGCGATGTCTGTTGGCAAGCCAGTACTGTTGAGGCATCTGCGGAGCATCAACCGCAAGTGATGGATGCAGAGGATCCGTTATTTATTTTGTATACCTCTGGGTCCACTGGTAAGCCAAAAGGACTGGTGCATACTACTGGGGGCTATATGGTATACGCTTCATTAACCCACGAACTGATATTTGATTATCACCCCGATGACATTTATTGGTGTGCCGCGGATGTTGGTTGGATCACCGGGCACTCATACATTGTTTACGGTCCACTGGCCAACGGTGCCACCACCGTCATGTTTGAAGGCGTACCTAATTATCCATCGGTGGGCAGAGTGGGAGAAATTATTGATAAACATCAAGTGAATATTCTTTATACCGCACCCACTGCAATACGCGCACTGATGGCTTTTGGCAGTGATGCGGCAAAAACTTCTGAACGTTCTTCTTTGCGAGTGCTTGGCAGTGTGGGTGAGCCGATCAATCCAGAAGCCTGGTTGTGGTACTACAATACTATCGGTAACGCTCAGTGCCCCATTGTTGATACTTGGTGGCAAACGGAAACGGGCGGTATTATGATCACACCTTTGCCTGGTGTTACTGATATGAAACCAGGTTCAGCCACCCGCCCTTTCTTTGGCATTGTGCCTGAATTAGTGGATAGCGAGGGTGAGGTATTACCTGGTGCAACCTCAGGTAATCTGGTCATCAGCCAGTCTTGGCCTGGTCAAGCACGCACGGTGTGGGGCGATCATCAGCGATTTGAAGAGACCTACTTCAGTACTTACCGCAATAAATATTTTAGTGGTGATGGTGCGCGTCGTGATGAAGATGGTGATTACTGGATAACCGGTCGCGTTGATGATGTGCTTAATGTCTCAGGCCACCGGCTCGGCACGGCAGAGATTGAAAGTGCGTTAGTTGCCCATCAGGCAGTGGCAGAAGCTGCTGTTGTTGGTTATCCCCATAGTGTAAAAGGTCAAGGTATTTATGTCTATCTACTGCCCACAGCAGACACTCAAATTACTCCAGAGCTTACCCTTGAACTGCGCCAGTGGGTTGGGCAAGAGTTGAGTCCAATTGCCAAACCTGACTTAATTCAGTGGACGGATGGCCTACCTAAAACTCGCTCAGGTAAAATCATGCGTCGTATTTTACGTAAGATTGCGGCAGATGATTTTGCTAGCTTGGGAGATACCTCTACGTTAGCAGATCCTTCGGTGGTGGAGCGGTTGATAGAGCAAAGAATTAGTCGTGTTGAGTAATGGCGCTGGCACAACTATTTGCCAACGATCTGCTTGCTAGAAAATTAACTTTTGGCCAGGGATATTGCAGTTGTGAAATTTTTTTCAATAATATCAGCAAATTCTCAAGCCTCATTTATACTCAGGTATAAGGAGTAAATTTCAACTAAACATAACAAGGGATATACTACGATGTGTTTAGTTGCAATGTCATTAAATGGAAGGAACAGTCATGGCAAAATTTTTAATAGCAGATGATCATCCACTTTTCAGAGATGCACTTATTGCAGCATTGCATACGCACTTTGATGGACTACAGGTGGTAGAGTCAGATTCACTAGAATCAACATTGTCACAAATTGAAGCCCACAGCGATATAGATTTGTGCTTGTTAGACTTACATATGCCGGGTAGTGGTGGTTTATATGGACTTATACGTTTGGTTGAGGATTTTCCAAATGTTCCCGTGGTGGTCATTTCCGCTAGTGATGGTGCTAGCGTCGTATCACAGGTTATGCGCTTTGGTGCGCGAGCATTTGTTCCCAAGTCGTCCTCTTCTCACGAAATCTCAATGGCAATTAAGCATGCTATGACTGGCGGCTACTGGTTACCTGACGGTATTCCAGAAAGTGCCCTAGCAGCCAGTGAAGAAGATGCATCAGTCGCTGATAAAGTAGCAACATTGACACCTAAGCAACACAGTGTTTTACAGTTATTACAAGCTGGGCTGTTGAATAAACAAATCGCGGGTGAGCTACATATTACAGAGGCGACAGTCAAAGCTCACATAGGGGCTATTTTCCGCAAGCTGAATGTCAACACGCGCACGCAAGCCGTGCTATTAGCTGAAAAGTTGCAGTTGGCGCCAGAGTAGTGTTTACCAATATATTGGAATAAAAACGCACCCCATGGGGTGCGTTTTTATTTGTCAGGTTATTTACGTAATGTCACGTCAGTTTTTGTTAGGTCAATATACTGTTGTTTGTAGAGTAATCCGAGGGCTTTTTTGTAAGCCCCTTTGCTGACATTAAAGGTTTTAGCAATGACCTCGGGAGGGCTTTTGTCTGTGATGGTTGAATGGCCGTCATTTCTTTCTAAATGTTCAAGAATCCTGTCTGCTAAGCTTTTCTTTGCATCATTGTCATGGAATTGCAGACAGAGATTAATTTTTCCATCTTCTCTTATTTCTTTAATATATGCGGTTAACATATCGCCGATGGTTAAGCTTTTGAATGCCTCTGAGTGGTGTAATAACCCTAAGTGTGTATTGTCTAATACCAACTTATAACCCATGGGGGATTGACTACATACTTGTGCCTTTACAGAGTCTCTTTCTTGGTAACCCTGTGACGTTTCATGTAGGAAGTTTCTTAACTTAGAGCTGGCAACTAATCGTTTGGTGTGTTGATCAACGTAAATATAGACCACGTAGCTACGACCCGCTTGCATGGGAATATCTTGCTGGGCAAATGGCACCAGAATATCTTTATCCATACCCCAATCAACAAATACTCCGGCAGCTGATTCAGCGACGACACGCAAGTAGGCACATTGTCCCGCGTATACTTTAGGTTTTTTTAGGCTGGCAACCAATTCGCCATCAGAATCGTTGTAGACCAGCACATCAATCCATTGGTCAATAGCGCAGTCTTCTGGTGCTTCACCATTTGCCAATAAAACTTGATGAGCCTCTGATCCTAGATAAAAGCCAAAAGGGGTTTGTTTGATGACTTTAAGTCGATTGATTTTACCTAGCTGAAGCATACCTGTCCTAATGAATGAGTGTTACTCCATAGTGTAAACTAAAACCGTGTTTAAATAACGTTATTTTGTGCATAACTAAAGGGCTAAACCTTACCCGTAATACGCCTTATGCCTTTTACCTCGGGCATAAATTACGGTATATTTCAGTTCTTGCTGTTTTTTACCTCCACCTACCAAGGAATTTCATGGCCCGTCCAGCTAAAGCGATTATTAATTTGTCAGCTATCCAACGTAATTATTCATACGCGCGTGGATTAGGCCAACAGCATGGGGGAAAAACGGTGATGGTGATTAAGGCCAATGCTTATGGTCACGGTGCCACAGAAATTGCTCAGTTTATGGATAAAACCGTTGATATGTTTGGTGTAGCCTCGATTGATGAAGCACAGCAATTACGCGCCCATGGTGTGTGTGCACCAATTTTGTTGATGGAAGGGTGTTTTGACCAGAGTGAGTGGGCTCAAGCACAAGTCGCGGTAACCGACGTCGTGGTGCACAATCAGCTGCAATTAGACCAGTTGAGTATGTTGAACACTGCTCAGCCTCTATCAATCTGGCTTAAAGTTGATACCGGCATGCATCGTTTGGGGTTTTCCCTAACAGAGGCGCAAACCGCGTTAGCCCAATTAAACAGCTTGGCACAAGTAAAACAGGTGATACTGATGACACACCTTGCCGATGCTGACAATGGTAATAGTGACATCACTCAGCAACAGCTGAGTACGTTTAAAGCCCTTTGTGAACTGCCTGTAGATGGCATCAGTATTGCTAATTCTGCCAGTCTATTGTTTTGGCCAGACGCCCGTGCACACTGGAATAGGCCAGGGTTAATGCTGTATGGGGTATCACCGAGAACGTCGCAACAGCAGGTTACCAGTGACCTGCAAGCAGCGATGACTTTACAATCTCAAGTTATCGCATTGCGTACTATTCAGGCTGGCGAGAGTGTCGGCTACAACTGTCGTTGGACTGCGCAAAAAAACACTGTGGTTGCGACTGTTGCCATGGGCTACGGTGACGGCTATCCGCGCAATGCTAGCAATGGCACGCCGGTGATGTTACACGGCAAAAGAGTACCGTTAATAGGCCGTGTATCAATGGATATGCTGACTATTGATGTGACTGATGTTGCCAATGTCGCTGTGGGTGACACAGTAGAATTGTGGGGTAAGTCGTTATCTGTGAGTGAAGTCGCTAGTCATTGTGATAGTAACAGCTATGAAATGTTAACCCGCTTGGCTGAGCGGGTAAAAAAGCAATTTATTACGGATTAGTCTTGCTGCTGATTACTACTGGTACGGCTTGTCTGGCGTTTTTGCCAAGCCCGCTTGACAGATAATCGCCACAAAGCGTTCAAACAAAAATAACCCAAGATACCAAAAACAGTCCCGCAGATTAAACAACCCAATAAAAATGCAGGCCCAATGGTTTCTAAGCTGGTAATTAACCAAGTCCAACTGAGTTCAAAACTAAAACTTTTTTCTGGCGCGCCAAGGACCCAAGTACCCACCAGATAGGAAAAATAAAATATGGGTGACACGGTAAACGGGTTGGTGATCCAGACAGTACCCACAGATATGGGTAAGTTTGCACGGCATGGAATTGCGGTGGCCGCGGCGAACCACATTTGAAAAGGCACCGGCCAAAACGCATAAAAGATTCCTATACCAAAGCCCAAACTGGCAGACTTTCGATTCAAATGCCACAGGTTAACATCGTGCAGTAAAGTACCAAAAAGACTTAACGCTTTACTGTCCCTGATTTTTTGGGGATCAGGAAGATACTGTTTAATAAGTTTCTTTGGCATTGTCCGTGTTCACTCGCATTGGATTGTTTTCATTATGCACTATTGGCTTTGCAGTTTTATTGCAACTTATCTATTAATCGCGGTGTGGTCATCGACAACCGTCGCCCTGGTGATTTTATGCATATTGCTGACCGCTGTTACTTGGTCTCTATTATTTCATTTACCTCGCCAAGTTACCGCAATATTAATGGCTTCAAGTATGGCTATGGCGTGGTCTTTGATTGTGATGACGGAGTATACCAGTAATGTAGCAAATGTCATTGCCAGTGATGGTAATAAGCTGGTTCAAGGCACTGTAATTAGTATTCAATCAAATACTAATCAAACAAAGTTCAATATTCGTGTGTCTAACCCCTCAGGTTTAGATGGTTCAAGGTTAAGGTTATCTTGGCGTTCACCTGTGTGGTCAATCAAGCAAGGTCAACAAGTGCAACTGATGGTCAAGCTCTCGCCGCCTAAAGGCCTTAACAACCATCACAATTTTAATTTTGCCAAGTGGCTACTGAGTCAGGATATTCACGGCACGGGTTATGTAAAAGCATCGGCGGACAATAAGTTATTACTTGATAATGTCTCTTTGCGACAGACGATAGTTGACCGTATAGACCAACTGCCTTTGACCTATTCGGCTTGGTTAATGGCGTTGACCGTGGGCTATCGCGGAGAACTATCAGCACAGGATTGGCAATTCTTGCAGCGCTCAGGTACCGCACATTTGGTGGCAATTTCAGGGCTACATGTGGGGATGGTATCCGTCAGCTTGTATTTTTTGCTACGCTACCTTTTTGCCTTGCTCGCTATATGCGCAGGGCGTCCTTGGCTAAGCGTAAGACCATTGGCATTGCTCACTGTTTGTGTGGCAGTCATTGGTTACACGGTGTTAGCCGGCGCAAGTCCACCCACACTAAGAGCTTGTATTATGTTTTGTCTCATAACAGGCTTATTGTGGTTTGATCGTCGTATCAGTGGTTTGGATTGTTTGCTGATGTTTGTCTCCCTTGCTGTCATGTTTGACCCTTTGACAGTTTTCTCGTTGAGTTTGTGGATGAGCTTATATGCTTTGCTGTGTGTTTGGTTGGTGGTCTGGCGTTGGCCTTGGAACACTAAGCAAAAGTTACTTTGGACAGTGCGTTTTCAGTTAATACTGTCTTTATTGATGATGCCGTTGGTGGCTTGGCAATTTGGCATTATTGCTTGGACATCACCATTGTTGAATTTATTCGCGGTTCCGTTTGTCACCCTGTTTTTGCTGCCGTTGGCATTAATTAGTTTATTGCTCATCGCGCCGTTACCCACGGTATCACAAAGTCTATTAGTATTATGGGATAATGTATTGGCGGCACTATTACAGTGGCTGATGCCGCTCTATCAAACACCCATTGTCAGTGTGCCAGTTGAACACATTGAGGTTTCTGTTTGGGTTTTCGCCTGGTTACTTGGGGGAATATGGATACTGCCGATTGTCTGGCATAATAAATGGCGTTGGTTTTTCAGCGGGAGTTTGCTGATCTCCACATTATTTGCAATAAATAAACCAACCAACCCAACCGTTAAACTGCATGTTTTTGATGTTGGTCACGGTCTGGCATCCGTATTAATTGCCAGTGGTAAAGCCATTGTTTACGACGTGGGTGCCCGTTACAGTTCCGGTTTCAATATGGCAGACGCAGTGCTTTTACCCAGCTTAAAAAAGCTTGGGGTAAGGGGACTGGAACACGTGTTCATCAGTCATGATGATAATGATCACAGCGGCAGTTTACCCGCATTGATAGCCGGTATGGATATCAAACAGCTTCATCACCCCAGTGATAACTGTGTGAGTGGGCAACATTATCAATGGCAGGGCAGTCGTTTATTTGTGTTGTGGCCAATCAGCCGGGCGGTAAAACCAGTCAAGAATAATGGCTCATGTGTGCTGTTGGTTGAATTGCCAACAGCGTTTATTCTGTTTGCCGGTGATATTGAAAAATCAGCAGAAAGACGTATGTTATCAGCATTAAACTCCCGAGATGACTTACCCTTGCTGCAACAACGCAGTAAACCCTTGGTGCTTATTGCGCCCCATCATGGTAGCCAAACGTCTTCTACTACTGAATTTGTGGCGTATTTCAAGCCAGAACATGTGATCTTCAGTCAACGGCAACACACGCGTTGGCGGTTACCTCACCCTGCTGTGGTTGAACGTTATCTTGCGAGTGGTGCAAAAATTTATGAAACAGGGCAACTCGGCCAAGTCACGGTAAGTTTTTTGAGTCATGGGGTCGCTGTGTCTAGTTATTCTGCAACACGAGCCAAACGCTGGTATCACTATGAATAGCGATGGATTATCGCTGAAACATTCTGATTCCTAACTTGGGTTCAAGAGCGTTAACAGTTACACTAGTGGTTTGAAACCATTGCACGGCACAGTCTATATGCAGGAACAACCACAACAAACCACTTTTAAACGGCTATTGAGCTACATTAAGCCCTACAAACTGATGTTCATCGTGTCTGTGTTAGGGATGATTGGTTATGCCAGTATTGACGCGTTTGTGTTCTCTGAGATTCAACCGTTAATTGATAGGAGCTTATCAACGGGAGACCATCATTATTTGCGTTTGGTCGCTTACTTTTTTGTACCCGTGATCCTGATGCGTGGTGTGTTTAATTTTATTGGTACCTACAGTTTATCTTGGATAGGCAGCCGGGTAGTCATGACAATGCGTCAACAATTGTTTGATCACTTCATGCATTTACCCGTTGAGTATCATCATCAACATTCTGCCGGTAGTTTGATATCTAAAGTTACCTATGACACAGAGCAGGTGGCCAATGCGTCCAGTAAGGCATTGCTGACACTGGTGCGTGAGGGAGCATTTATTATTGGTTTGCTGGTGGTTATGTTTAGTAAATCTTGGCAATTGTCATCGGTATTTTTGCTCATTGCCCCAGTTGTTGCCTTGATGGTATTTTTTGTCAGTGCGCGTTTTAGGGTCGTGAGTAAAAATTTGCAGCACACCATGGGCAAAGTCACCTCAAGTGTTGAGCAAATGCTTCAAGGCCACAAGGTGGTGTTGATGTTTGGTGGACAAAGCCAAGAGAGTGAGCGTTTTAATCATGCAAATAACCACAATAGACAACAGAACATGAAGTTAATCACTACTCGTATTCTCAGCGTTAGCACCATACAGGTGATTGCATCTTTGGCCCTAGCCGTGGTTCTTTTCATTGCCAGTATCCCGGAATTTCTTAACACCCTTACCCCTGGTATATTTTTAACTGTCGTGTTCTGTATGCTAACCCTGCTCAAGCCGTTGAAACAGCTTACCACGGTAAATAGTGAACTACAGCGAGGCTTAGCAGCTTGTAAAAGTATTTTTGAGGTGCTTGATCAAGCGACCGAACAAGACAATGGTAAGAAGACAGTCACCAAGGCCCGCGGCCATGTAAGCTTTGATAACGTTAGTTTTAGCTACCCCAGCGGTAATTCACTCGCCCTTGATAATGTCAGTTTTGATGTGCCTGCGGGCAGCACTCTGGCGTTAGTTGGTCCGTCAGGTAGTGGTAAATCTACCGTATCCAATTTATTGACGCGCTTTTACAATGCGTCAGAGGGACAGATTACATTAGACGGCGAGACAATATCAGAGATACCGTTAAGTGACTTGCGGGCGCAATTCGCCTTGGTATCACAGCACGTTGTGTTATTTAACGACACCATAGCGAACAATATTGCCTATGCTTGTGGACAAACCGTTACCCGTAAACAAATTGAAGCTGCGGCAAAAGCTGCCCACGTATTGGAGTTTGTTGAGCATCTGGATGACGGACTTGATACTGTGATTGGCGAAAGTGGCTTTAATCTGTCGGGCGGTCAACGTCAGCGGATTGCCATTGCTCGTGCTATTCTGCGGGACGCCCCTATTCTGGTATTAGATGAGGCAACGTCAGCCCTAGATACAGAATCTGAACGCTTGATTCAACAAGCGTTAGAGGTGCTACAGCAAGACAAAACCTGTATTGTCATTGCTCACCGTTTATCAACCATAGAGTCAGCTGACAATATCTTGGTGGTAGAACGGGGTAAAGTGGTGGAATCAGGTGCCCATAATCAATTGTTGTCTCTCAATGGCGCCTATTCTCAGCTACATCAAATGCAATTTGGTGGACAATAACCATGCGTTGGATTGAAAGAGCTTGGTATTATAAACACCCGCTTTATTTATGGTGGTTGTGGCCGTTGTCTTGTTTGTTTTCATTGTTAACCAAGGTGCGAAAGCAATGTTTTACCTGGGGACTTAAATCCTCTACCCGTATTCCTTGTCCGGTAATTGTGGTCGGCAACATTAGTGTTGGTGGTAATGGTAAAACGCCCTTAGTACTTGCGTTGGCACGCTATTTACGTCAACAGGGGTATAAAGTTGGCGTATTGAGCCGTGGTTATGGTGGCTCTGCTAAAGCGTTTCCTATGACAGTTGAGGTTGATGCAGAACCGAACGTTGTGGGGGATGAGCCCGCGATGATGAAACAGCGGTTAGCGGGGCCACTGGTCATTGATCCGGATCGCGTGAGGGGCGCTACTTATCTCTGTCAGTCACATCACGTAGATGTGATCATTTGTGATGACGGATTACAGCACTATCAACTTAACCGCGACATTGAAATCGCGGTGATGGATGGTCAACGCAGGTTGGGTAACGGTCAATTGTTACCCATGGGGCCTTTGCGGGAGGGGCCGGAAAGACTAAAACGTGTAGATTACGTGGTGATTAATGGTCAGGAAGCCGGTCATAACGAGGTATTGATGGGCTTAGTACCGGGGCAGTTAGTTAACATTAAACACCCAGAGCGTACGTTATCCGTTAGTCAATTTGTTAGAGATGAAATACATTTAGTGGCGGCGATTGGTAATCCACAGCGCTTTTTTGATACCTTGATTGATAAAGGGATGACGGTAACTCAAACCCACGGTTTTGTTGATCATCATCAGTATCAAGTAACAGATATACCGTACAATACGGTGATTATGACAGAAAAAGATGCCGTTAAATGCCGAGCATTTGCCGGCGATGATTGGTGGTACTTACCGGTATCTGCCCAATTACCAGAACAATTTATGGGAGACTTGATAGCACGTGTTAAGCAGGCACGAGACTCTCACACAAGACAAAAGTCAAAAGGAGCACATTGATGGCGTTTAATAGACAGTTACTAGACTTACTGGCGTGCCCTGTGAGTAAAGGTAAACTCAAATATAACGAAAAAGACAACCAGTTAATCTCTGTTTCAGAGCGCTTAGCGTATCCAATCAAAGATGATATTCCCGCTTTGTTGGAAAGCGAAGCCATACCGTTAACGTTAGAACAGATAGAAGCACTAGGACTTAAATAAATGGACGACTTTATTGTTATCATTCCTGCGCGCTATGGTTCAACCCGATTTCCCGGCAAGCCGTTAGTTGATATTAATGGAAAACCTATGATCCAGCATGTCTACGAACGGGCGTTAGAGGCAGGCGCCAAGGACGTTATTGTGGCTACTGATGACGGTCGAATTGCTGACGTTGTTGAGGGATTTAATGGTAATTATTGCATGACGGGTGTTGAACACGAATCAGGCACTGAACGATTGGCTGAAGTTATACAGCGTGAGGCTATTAGTGGAAAGAGGGTAGTGGTAAATGTTCAAGGAGATGAGCCATTTATTCCCGCTGCAAATATTCGTCAAGTGGCAGAAAACCTAGCCGAAAATCCAGCGGCTAAAATGGCCACTTTAAGCACACCCATCACAGATGTTGAAGAAGTGTTTAATCCGAATGCAGTTAAAGTGGTCACAGATAAAAACGGCTTGGCATTGTATTTTAGCCGCTGCGGCATGCCTTATGACCGCGACCGTTTTATGGGGAAAGAGGTAGATAATATTGAGAGTATTGGCGAATATTATCATCGTCACATTGGCATCTACGCGTACCGCGCTGAGTTTGTGAAGCAATACATTCGTATGGCGCCATCGCCGTTAGAACAGATAGAGTCGTTAGAGCAATTGCGAGTGCTGTGGCATGGTGAAAATATCCATGTTGAAACCGCGGTCAAACCGCCCCCGGTTGGAATAGATACCCCGGAAGACCTAGCCAAATTGATTGCCCTTGAGCAACCAAATAACGGAGAATAAAGATGCAACAGGTGGTTATTACAGGTGCTAATAGAGGTATTGGCCTTGAAATGGTGCGTCACTACCGTCAACAAGGCGACACCGTGTATGCCTTATGTAGACAAAGCTCAGAGCAACTTGAGCGCACGGGCGCTGAGATTATCACGGGGTTGGAATTAGCAGACGCAGAGACTATAGCCAAGGTATTAAAGCAACTAGACGGCATTACTATTGATGTATTGATAAACAATGCCGGTATCTTGGCTGATGAGCAATTGGGCACAATCAACCCTCAACAAATCCAACAGCAATTCACCATTAACGGTCTTGCACCCTTGTTAGTTGTGGAACAACTGCGCGAGCAACTCAGGGGGGATGCTAAAGTTGCACTGATCACCTCACGCATGGGCTCTATTGAAGATAACACCAGTGGCGGCCGTTACGGTTACCGCATGAGTAAGGCTGCCCTCAATGCCGCGGGTAAATCACTGGCCTGTGATTTAAAATCCCAGGGTGTTGCGGTGGCAATATTGCACCCGGGTTACGTTCAAACCGATATGGTTGGTGGTAGAGGCGATATCTCGCCCGCCGTTGCAGCGCAGCGACTAATACAACGCATTGAAGAGCTAACCCTAGATAATACGGGTACATTCTGGCATTCAAATGGGCAAATACTGCCTTGGTAGGGTTGTAACTAAGAGATACAAGCGAGCTAATAAGCTCGCTTTTTTATGTCAGATGTTTGTGTTTTAATCAGTCCTTGTCATTTAATTGGAAAATTATCCGTGGGCTATCAATTCATAGACAATAAAGAGAGAGTCTCATGTTATGACACCAGCTATCCAAATACTGAAACAAAATAAGTGCAAATATACGCTTCACCAATATCAACATACGCCGTCAAACTTATCTTATGGCTTAGAGGCGGCAGAAAAGTTAGGTGTGGCCGTTGAACGTGTGTTTAAAACCTTGGTGGTTAGCCTAGATAACAACAGCTTGGTGGTTGCTGTTGTGCCTGTGTCATCTATGCTCAGTATGAAGGCAGTTGCCAAGTTGGTTGGTGTAAAGAAAGCACAGATGGCAACTAAAGATAAGGTGGAACGGGCCACTGGCTATGTACTTGGCGGTGTTAGTCCATTGGGCCAAAAGCAGCAGTTAAAAACCATTATTGATACCTCAGCTGAAAGCCATGACACAGTCTTTATCAGTGCGGGGCGCCGGGGTCTTGAAATTGAATTAACGCCATCGGAGTTCATTACGTTAACCCGTGCCAGCCTAGCGGATGTGTGCGCTTAATACGGGTATTGATGGCAGTTGAATAAACTGCATGGTTCATTCAGCTCACAGCCCTTATAGGTTAATTTAAAGTAGGCTTAGCCACTCACTCCTGACATTGTTTTTCTATACCTTTATATTCAGATTCACCCACTCGCGTAACTGATTGGTTACAATAGATTAATTTTTGCATAAGCCATTAAGGTACGAATAACAATACCCATTATATTCAAAGGGTATTTAAGCCTTGCTGTATAACGATTATCAGATCGTTTCCATTGATGTGAACTTGGAATGCGAAATGAAATATAGGTTACTCATCACATTAGTCTTAACTGCAGGATTTAGCGGCAGTGTGATTGGGGATGATGATATTGAAAGGATAGAGGTGAAAGGTCACCGGATATTGGATTTTAAGCCTGGTTTTGTCAGTTTAACTTG
>JBELHI010000034.1:0-20968 GCA_042091475.1 Alteromonadaceae bacterium | reverse complement strand
TTAGGGTGAATTAGCCTATTCACTTCTCGGCGTCCTTGTAAGTACAACAATAGCACCCGAATAACTTTTAATCCGCCACCCGTAGAACCGGCACAACCACCCACAAAACTAGCCAATATTAATAACAAAGGTAAGAAGGTTGGCCACCCAGAGAAATTATCAGTGGCAAATCCTGCCGTTGTGCTAATGGACACTGCATGGAATATCCCCTGAATAACGCTGTCTTGAGTTGATTCATACAAACCTTCAGCAATTAACACGCTGACGCAAACCAGACAAACCACCAATTGAATAAAGAAAAACGCGCGCAGTTCATAGTCCTTCCAATAGGTACCCAAATTTTTACCGCGAACAGCGGCGTAATGAAGGGCAAAGTTGAGTGCTGATATCCACAAAAAAATGATACACACCATGTTAATCAAAGGACTATCAAAATATCCCAGACTGGCGTCATGGGTAGAAAAGCCACCAATAGCAATAGTAGAAAAAGCATGGCAAATAGCATCAAAGGCATTCATACCTGCCAACCAGTAAGCCAAACTGCAAGCAATAGTTAATGAAAGATAGATGTACCAAAGGTGCTTGGCGGTATCGGCTATTCTCGGTGTCATCTTGGAATCTTTTATTGGTCCGGGGGTTTCAGCGCGATACAACTGCATACCACCAACGCCCAAAATGGGTAGGATAGCCACGGCTAATACAATGATCCCCATACCTCCGAGCCATTGTAATTGTTGACGATAAAACAGCACGGATTGGGGCAAATAATCCAATCCTTTGATCACGGTAGCGCCCGTGGTGGTGAGGGCGGAAAAAGATTCAAAAAATGCATCTGCTACGGACATACTCGGTTGTTCAAGTAACAAAAACGGCAGAGCACCAAAGCTGGCCAGCACAGACCAGAACAACACCACAATCAAGAAACCTTCTTTGGCTCGTAATTCTGCTTTATTGAAGCGATTAGGGTACCAAAACAATAATCCTGTTAATAAACACAAGACAAACGCCGCAGCAAAAGGCAAGCCGCTGCCGTCGGTATAACTAATTGATACAACAGCAGGGGGTATCATAGTGACACTGAACAGCGCAACTAATAAGCCCAATATCCGTATGATGGTTCTAATTTGCATAATTTAGATGATTTTACTTGTTAAAACAGACCAATATGATCCCGCTTAGATTAACCAGATAGTATAATAGTTCGCTAGCAGAGTACACTGGCTAATGCCTTTACGAATATTATCCGGTTCAGACTCAACTAGATTGCGCAGGCAAAAAAATTCGGTATATTCAGCAGTGTAGACAATTTAGCTCACTCAAACCATCGACAAAGGTAAAACCATCATGATTTCTTTAGCAACTCCGTCAGTAAAGCACACGGTCTCAGATAGCGAATGGCAAATGCGTGTGGACTTAGCGGCTTGCTATCGACTGGCCGCACTGCATGGCTGGGATGACCTAATTTATACCCATATATCCGCCAAGGTGCCCGGTGAAGAGGCCTATTTAGTCAATGCATTTGGTCTGACTTTTGATGAAATCACGGCTTCAAATTTAGTTAAGGTAGCTCTAGATGGTACGGTACTTGACGACACGCCATTTGAAATAAACCCCGCAGGTTTTACCATACACAGTTGTATTCACCAAGTGCGTGAAGACGCCCACTGCATCATTCATTTACACACAAATGAAATGGTGGCCATCGCGTCGCAAAAACGTGGCTTACAACCCTTGTGTCAACATGCATTATTCTCACTTCGCTCCCTCAGCTATCATGGATATGAAGGTTTAGCCGTGAATGAGGATGAGCGTACCCGACTACAAAATGATCTAGGTGATAGTGATCACTTACTACTAGTAAACCACGGGGGTTTAACCGTAGGGCCAACCGTAGGTGATGCCTTTATGCGGTTTTATGACATGCAGCGGGCCTGTGAAATACAGCTCATGATGCAAGCCAGCGGTGAAGAACTCATCCCTATTCCAGAACACATAGTCAACCATATCAAATCCCAAGCTAAGGTGGTTCACTCCGGCGCAACGGGCGGTCAACTCAATTGGCCTGCAATGCTACGCAAAGCCTACAAACTGGATCCTGACTTTGCTAACTAAAAGTTACGTATGATGACTTTGAATGACCTAGTATTCGTCTTACAGTCCCGATGAGGATCAGTATTTAGGAGACATTATTTTGCTATATAGTAGATACACTAACTAGGTGTAATCAGCCTTGTACTGTGGTAATTTTTACAACCTTATATTAGCCGTAGCAATACCCTGAAAATACAGGGATTAATGGAGCAGCATCAACCATGATCATTAAGCAAGTTGAGATTTTTGACATACATTGCCCAGACCGTCCGGTTTGGAATCCGGTATTTATCCGAATTACCACAGATGAAGGGATCACCGGTGTTGGTGAAGCAGGGCTTGCCTATGATTTAGGTCACAGTGCCGCAGCTGCAATGATTAAAGAATTTGCTGAAGAAATGTTAATTGGTTTTGACCCCTTCCAAACTGAACTGCTATGGGCGCGGATGCTCAGAGAGAGTTTCTGGGGATTGGGCGGCGGCCCGATTATTTATGCTGCCATGAGTGCCATTGATACCGCATTATGGGACATTAAAGGTAAAGCCCTTAACCTACCCGTGTACCAGTTACTCGGCGGTAAAGTGAATCCAGAGCTACGTACTTATGCCTCACAACTGCAATTTGACTGGGATAAAGAGTTCACTCGTTTGATTGAGCCGGAAGAGTTCGGCATGGCCGCAGAAAAAGCCATGGCAGAAGGCTATGACTGTGTAAAAGTTGACCCCATTATGTACGACAAAGAGGGGATTACCCAATTTGACCGTACCAAGTTATTCACTAAACCAGAAATGCGATTGTTCCGCGCTCGTATGCAAGCTATCCGTGATGCCATCGGCGAAGATGCAGACATCATATTTGAATGCCACAGTCTTACCGGCGCCACCAGTGCTATCCAATTAGGTGAATTAGTAGATGAGTTTGGTTGTATGTTCTATGAAGAGCCAGTGAATTATCTTAACCCAGACTTACATACAAAAGTCGCGGCTAAAGTAAAAACGCCCATCGCCGGCGGTGAGCGATTATACAATCGTTGGCAGGTTAAACCTTACTTAGATGCACAGAGTATTGATGTATTACAGCCCGATGTTGGCTTGTGTGGTGGTCTAACCGAAGCTAAGAAAGTATGTGATATGGCAGATGTGGCTGATGTTAGAATTCAAGCACACGTGTGTGGCGGTCCCGTAGCCACGGCGGCAGCCTTGCACCTTGAAACCGCGATCCCTAACTTTTTAATACACGAACATCACACCTATGCCATTAAACCTTGGAACAGAGAGTTGTGTATTCAAGATTACCAGCCAAAAAATGGCATCTTTGTAGCACCAGAATTACCTGGACTGGGCATTGAGCTAAATGACGAGGTAGTCAACCGTTCACCAAAAGTCGTAGTTAAATAAGGCAAAGTAGCCAGTATAAGTGCACTGAAATTATCACACTTTGTTGCTAACGGCTTAAAAGTGCAGATAAGGGATTTGCACTTTTTTATTGGTCAACAAATGACCAATGGTCAGTTTGAGAAATAGAGCCGTTTTGCATTAGTGTGAAAACACTTGTCTTGTTGTATTTCCGCCAGCCCTAGATTGGCATAATCATTCCACACTTGGTGGTAGGCTTTAGCCAAGGTGCAAAGTGGAAAATTACTCGCTAACATGACCCGATCATCACCAAAAATATCAATATATAATAATAAATCCCTTATAAAATCGTCGATATGACGCAATCTGTAATTATTATCAATCATCTCCCAGCCAGACGCTTTAGCCACAATATTATGGCAAGCCGCTAACTGTTGAATCGCCCGCTGCTTCATCTCGAAATCATTCATTGCTGCGCTGAAACACAAATGGTTGAGTACAATAGTCAGATTAGGGTTACTGCGTGCAAGATCACAGATCGCCTTAACGGCTTGTTGCTGCGCGAGCATAAATTGAGCTTCAAATAAAAGTCCCGATTGAGCAATACAAGACAAATTTTGTTGAGCCTCGGGTTGAGCCAGAATGTCTGTGGCGGAGTCATCAAGTATATGGCGTACACCAACGACCCTTGAATAGTGCTTTAAACGTTGTATCGTGCTTTCAAATTCTATTGGTGGTTGCAGCAAATCAACGCAAGCTACAATAGCAAGAGGACAAGGTAATTGACCCGCGACGTTCCCTAGCCAATCAACTTCCCGGTGGGCCGCGTGGTTATTAAAGCCAGCTTCAATATGAACAACACCTTGCAGCTGCAGATTGTCGTTGATGGCTAAATCGGCAGGCAAGAAGTTACGCTGTAATGCTATTTTATCTGGCCAGAAGGGCGGATTTTCAGACTTCAACCACTGATACTGTCCTTGTTCTAAATCCCAAAAATGTACATGAGTATCAATAACTGGGATGGGCTGTCTCGTCATAGAAGTAGCTTCACTATTTTTAGTAGGTTATTACGGCATGGCTAAAAAGCCCCTTAATTTAAGCATACCTTAATGGTAGGTCTTTTAATAATACCAAACGGCTCAGACGTTAAATATGTTGAGCATTTTTCAATCATTACAATGAACCAAAACAACACGACTATACTATACAACAATGTAAAATTTTGGAGATTGTCCCTGTGAAAAATTTATCAATATCAATATTAACAATAACTTGGTCCTTAGTTTTTTTAACTGGGTGCGGTGGCGGTGGGTCCTCTGACGGTGGATATGGCATGTCAAGCGCAGGCACGTCCTCCACTAACACGGGCACTGGTTATGGCTCAGGTACCACCACTGACAGTGGTAACACAGGCGATACCAGCAGCACAGACAGCAGCGACACCACGACCGATTACAGCTGGCAGATTGAAACTCAAGGTTTGCAACAAGTGCCTAGATTGTCTGTAGAGCAAACCGTAATGGTCTCAATGGCCCTAGACGCTACCTCGGGTACCGTCACTGCTTCATTCGACCCTTCAGACATTGCGGGCTATAGCATGGCGCACTTACACTCTGGTTCAGTGGGACAAAATGGTCCCGTTTTATTGAATTTCACATTGGACGACTACGGTAAAGCAACGATTGATGGTTTGGCGGTGGATAGCACCACCATTAACTTGATCAAGAGTGGGCAAACCTACGTCAACATCCACACTGATATGTATTCCGGTGGTAAATTTCGTGGACAGGTGGTAGACAGCGACACCCAATTATTCTTTTTTAATTTAGATGGTAGTCAAGAGGTGCCCTCGATTGAGACTGATGGTACGGCATTCGGTTATGCGTCCTACCACGCAGAACATGGTTTTGTAGTGAAGATTACAGTCAACAATTTGACGAACATTACCGGTGTACATGTCCATGACGGGCTGGTTGGTACTAACGGCGATGCGGTGGTGATGATGGAGAAAGATCCGGATAACAGTTCAGGTTGGAGAACACCAACAGACGCAATCATCAGCGCACAAACAGTCATAGCGCTTCTCAATGCAGGGCTTCACGTAAATGTCCATACCGGCGAGTTCCCCAACGGGGCTATTCGCGGGCAAATTGTCAACATGAGTAATTAAACGTATACATTGTTCCTACTAGGGCCTGAATATAGCGCACAATCAGGCCCAGTCATTACGAATCAAACACACCATTCACATCAGATAGAAAGAATCTATACGCAGAGTTGTGGGTCTTTTCTTCGTAGTGGTAATCAAGTTGCTTTAAGTGCGCTTCAAATGCCTCATTATCATCATCTGAAACCTGGAATCCGGCCAATACTAGACCTTCAGCAGCACCGTGGTTGCGATAATGAAATAACGTAATGTTCCAGCTTTCGCCCAAGGTGGTAAGAAACTTCATTAATGCCCCTGGGTATTCTGGAAACTCAAATGAAAATAATCTTTCATTGGCTAAATCAGATGGTCGTCCTCCCACCATGTAACGGACATGCAGTTTAGCCGTTTCGTCGTCAGATAAATCAAACGATGGATAACCATCATCAGCTAGTGATTGGGTTAGTACTTCAAATTCATCCCGACCACCGCGCAGTCGAGTACCCACAAAAATATGGGCTTCTTTATCTGATGCGTAACGGTAGTTGAACTCGGTAATTGCGCGACCACCCAAGGCTTGGCAAAACTGCTTAAAGGCCCCCGTACGCTCTGGAATTTTGACCGCAAATACGGCTTCTTTTTGTTCGCCTAACTCGCAACGCTCAGAGACATAGCGCAAGGTATGGAAATTAATATTAGCGCCACATAAAACACCACCCAAGCGTTGGCCGGTAATCCCCCGATGTTGTACATATTTGCGAATACCTGCAACAGATAGTGCGCCCGCTGGTTCCGCAATAACTCGGGTGTCGTCAAAAATGTCTTTGATTGCTGCACAAATTTCATCTGAATTAACAGTAATCACGTCATCCACGTACTGCTGACATAATCTGAAGGTTTCATCCCCCATGATCTTAACCGCGACACCATCAGCAAAGATACCTACGGTGTCCAAGGGTACTGGTTTTCCCGCGTCTAATGCCGCTTGCAAACATGCCGAATCTTCTGCTTCAACTGCCACCAGCTTAATTTCTGGCTTTAGTTGCTTGAGGTATGCCCCTACACCTGAAATTAGACCACCACCACCAACAGCAATGAAAACCACATCTAAATCTGGATTTTGCTCCAGCATTTCTCGGGCAATCGTGCCTTGACCCGCTATGACATCAACATCATCAAACGGCGGAATTTCGGTTAGGCCTTGCTGTTTCGCCATGGTAGTGCAAGCGGCTTTAGCTTCATCAAAACTCTTACCAACCAACAACACGTCAACACAATCGCCACCAAATGTCTTCACCGCCTCAATTTTTATCTCAGGGGTGGTCTCAGGCATGACAATGGTGGCATGAATATTACGTTTGAAGGCAGAATAAGCAACGCCTTGAGCATGATTACCAGCAGATGCGGCTATCACACCCTTGGCTAATTGCTCCGGTGACAAACCACTGATTCGGTTGTATGCGCCGCGTAATTTGAACGACTTCACCGGTTGTTGATCTTCACGCTTCAACCACACGTGATTATTTATCTGTGTTGAGAATCGTGACATTAAATCAAAGTCAGATTTAACCGCCACGTCATACACGGGTGATAACAATATCTTTTTCAAATAATCACTGGCTGAAGTTAGCATTTATCCCTCCAACATGGATTTATCGCGCACTGCGCCTTTATCCGCACTAGTAGCAAAATGGGCAAAGGTTTTAAGTGCAAATGAGACTTTTCTTGGACGAGGTGTACTCGGAGCCCATGGGTTTTCTCGCTGTTCCATTTCTACTCTGCGTTGCGCCAACACCTCATCAGAGACATTCAGTGATATACCGCGATTGGGAATATCAATAACCACCTCATCACCCGTTTCAACTAGTGCAATCAAGCCACCGCTGGCCGCTTCTGGTGACACGTGACCAATAGATAAACCAGAGGTACCCCCTGAAAAGCGACCGTCCGTCAATAAAGCACATGACTTGCCCAGTCCCTTTGATTTTAGGTAAGACGTTGGATACAACATTTCTTGCATACCTGGTCCGCCTTTGGGTCCTTCGTAACGGATAATGACTACCTCTCCAGCTTTTACTTCATCATTCAAAATACCTGATACTGCAGAGTCTTGGCTTTCATAAATACGGGCTGGGCCGGTAAATTTGAGAATTGAATCGTCAACACCAGCGGTCTTAACAATACAACCATTTTCCGCAATATTACCACTCAATACGGCTAAGCCACCCTCGAGACTGAAAGCATTTTCCATGTTGCGAATACAACCGTTTGCGCGATCCGTATCAGCTGTTGGATAACGACAACTCTGGCTAAAAGCCTTGGTCGTTCGAATTCCAGCAGGTCCGGCTTTATAAAATTCTAAGGCATGAGAATTGGCATCATCAACGATATCCCACTTGGCAATGATGTCGCCAATTGTACCGCCTAAAATGTGCGGCGAGTCACCATTCAGTAAATCACCACGCTGTAACTCAGCCAAAAGCCCCATCACACCACCCGCGCGGTGCACGTCTTCCATGTGATATTCTGGCGTAGACGGTGCAACTTTACATAACTGGGGGACTTTGCGAGATAAGTCGTCAATATGATCCAGATTAAAATCAATTTCAGCTTCTTGTGCAGCCGCCAACAAATGTAAAATGGTATTGGTTGAACCACCCATGGCAATATCAAGACACATGGCATTTTCAAAGGCAGTGAAATTAGCAATATTTCGAGGTAACGCAGACTCGTCCTCTTGACGGTAATAACGATCACACAAATCAACAATGACCTCACCCGCGCGAATAAATAATTGCTCGCGGTCAGCGTGAGTGGCCAACATAGATCCATTACCAGGTAGAGACAAACCTAAGGCTTCTGTCAAACAGTTCATGGAGTTGGCAGTAAACATTCCTGAGCAAGAACCACAGGTTGGGCATGCAGAACGTTCTATCTTATCTGAGTCTTCATCTGAAACTTTCGGATCAGCTGCAGCGACCATGGCATCAACCAAATCAAGCTTTATAATCTGATCAGACAATTGTGTCTTACCCGCTTCCATGGGGCCGCCAGAAACAAATACCACAGGAATATTTAATCGCAATGCAGCCATCAACATTCCCGGTGTGATTTTGTCACAGTTTGAAATACATACCAGAGCATCAGCACAGTGGGCATTAACCATGTACTCAACAGAATCGGCAATCAAGTCACGGGACGGTAAACTATACAACATACCGTCATGTCCCATGGCAATACCATCATCTACTGCAATAGTATTAAATTCTTTAGCAACGCCACCAGCGGCTTCAACACTCCGCGCCACTAACTGTCCCATGTCTTTTAAGTGCACGTGTCCCGGCACAAACTGGGTGAATGAATTAGAGATGGCAATGATTGGCTTACCAAAATCCTTGTCTTTCATTCCTGTTGCTCGCCACAGTGCACGGGCACCTGCCATGTTACGCCCTTGGGTGCTAGTTGCTGATTTTAACTTTGCCATTTACTAATAATCCTATTGAGTGATGCTAGTGCCACTAGACAGTGACATACTTTTCATTTTCTGTACTATTTACTTATCAACTGGAGTTAACCAACCCCACTTGTCAGGTGTTTTACCATTGAATAAACCAAAGAACATATTCTGTACTTGTTCTGTAATAGGTCCTCTACCACCGTTACCCACGGCAATACCATCAACGCTGCGTACTGGTGTTACTTCAGCAGCAGTACCACACATCAAAATTTCATCGGCTAAATACAAAGATTCACGAGGGATATTCTCTTCACGGATTTCATAGCCAAGTTCGGTCAATAAAGTCATTACCGTTGCACGCGTGATGCCCGGTAAGATTGCCGCGGTTTTTGGTGTAGTAGCAACCACCCCGTTACGAATAACAAACAGATTCTCACCAGCACCTTCACTGACATAGCCATTTACATCCAAGGCAATCCCTTCACCGTAACCGTGACGCCTGGCTTCCATTGAAATTAATTGTGAAGACAAATAATTACCACCCGCTTTAGCGCCTGTAGGAATAGTATTTGAGGCTAATCGGTTCCAAGAAGAAACACCGGCATCAACACCATTACGCAACGCTTCATCACCTAAGTAAGCGCCCCACGGAAATGCTGCAATGGTAACTTCCGTTTCAGTACCAAACGGTACTTGCAAGCCCATACCAATATCACCATAAAATGCAATTGGACGAATGTAAGCAGACTTAAGGTCGTTAACTCGCACAATTTCTCTCGTGGCATCACTGATTTGCTGCTCAGTGTAAGGAATGGTCATTCGATAAATTTTGGCAGAATCAAACAGGCGCCTCGTGTGCTCTTGCAAACGGAAGATACACGTTCCCTGGTCAGGTGTATCATAGGCTCTAACACCTTCAAATACTGACGATCCATAATGAATAGCGTGGGCCATTACATGAGTCGTTGCTTTTTCCCATGGGACCAATTCCCCATTGTGCCAAATGTGTTCTGCAAGTTTCTTAGACATATATTTTTCCTTCTTACGCCGTCTGCTCAAGGGACGCGGTTGCTTCAAACGTTAATGACGTTACGTCATATAGTTTATTAATTTGTTGGATCAGATTTTCAATGGCCGTAAGCCCATACACTTCTATGTACATTTGGTACTCGCCGCGGTGTAAGGACAAATCCATACTATTAACTCTGAAACCACGATATCTTACGGTTTGGAGTACTTGTTCGATTGCTAAGGATTCTCCCTTTAGCGCCAATGTTAACAGATAATGCATAAATTACTCCTCCATCATTTCGTGATTTGCTGTATTTGGTGGCACAATGGGCCACACGTTGTCTCTGTGATCTAATCGTACATGCAATAAAAAAGGGCCTGCGTGGCCTAACATTTTATCAATCGCGGCTTTCACCTCATGCTCAGCACTGATCACAGCCGCAGTAATACCAAAGGCTTGGGCTACTTGACTAAATTCTGGATTATCAGACAAATCCGTTTCACTGTAACGTTGCTGATGAAATAGTTCTTGCCATTGCTTTACCATGCCCAAACGCTGATTATCTAAAATAATGATTTTCACCGCGATACCATAGCGTTTCAACGTCGCCAACTCTTGGATGTTCATCATAAATGAACCATCACCGCAAACCGCTACCACGGTTTTTTCAGGTTGTGCAACTTTGGCACCAATGGCAGCAGGTAAGCCGAAGCCCATAGTCCCTAGGCCACCACTGGTGAGATGGTGATATGGATGGGAAAATTGTACATGTTGGGCCACCCACATTTGATGTTGACCCACATCGCAACTAACCACCCCCTGCCCCGCCATAGCGTTACTCAGGGTATTTAATAGTACTGGCGCGTGAATATGTTGTTTAGGCGTATAGTCAAAGGCTTTTTGTTGTTTGATTAATAGTAAGTGCTGGCACCACTGACGGTAATCGCCGTTAGCGGATAGTGACGGTAATAGGGTTTTTAAATCACGGGTAGAAAACAAACTGGTAAGTAATCGCTTACCAATTTCAGCACTATCAATGTCTAAATGGATGATCTTCGCGTGAGGTGCAAAAGCATCTAGCTTACCGGTCGCTCGATCATCTAGACGAGCACCAACCACTAGTAACGTATCACAGCTTTGCACTGCTTGATTGGCCACACTTAACCCATGCATACCTAGCATACCTAAATTTAATGGATAATCAGGTAGTGCCGTGCCCAAGCCTTTTAACGTGCTCACCACGGGTAGTTGATAGGTATCAACGAATTTACGCAATTGTGGCAACGCATCCGCCATGGCAACACCACCGCCAAGATAAACCAGCGGCTTTTTGCTGCCGCCAAGGGCATGATTAATAGCGAGTACCTCAGCAGACTTTGTGCTTGAAGGTTCAGCACCATCCGACGTATTAGCTTTAATATGTTCTGGTAATGGCGGTTCACCGAAATAAGACTCCGTCATCATTAAAATGTCTTTGGGTATATCGATCAGTACTGGGCCAGGGCGGCCATCTTGAGCTATTTTAAATGCTAGCGCCAATTTTGGAATAAGCTCAGCGGGGTGTGCCACCAGCATGGTGTGTTTGGTAACACTGACGGACAAACCCACCACATCCACTTCTTGAAATGCATCAGATCCCATAGACGTGCGGGCCACTTGGCCAGTGATAACCACCATGGGCACAGAATCTAGCATAGCATCCGCTAAGCAAGTCATGACATTAGTAGCACCGGGGCCAGATGTGGCTACGCAAACACTGGTTTTCCCTGTCGTTCTGGCATAACCAATGGCAGCAAAACCTGCACCTTGCTCGTGCCGACTAAGGTAATGAGTGATTGGAAAATCCAGTAACGCATCATACAACGGCATGATCGCACCGCCAGGATAACCAAATATAGTGGTTACCTGTTGTTGCTTGGTTAAGTAATCTAATACCCTTGCGGCACCATTCATTTTAATGTCCTACTGATCCACAATCAAAAAAAAACCCCCGGACTTTTCAGTTCGAGGGTTTGGTATTTGCTGTAACATTTGTTAGCGCAATAGCAACCCTCGCGGAGAAATAATCACCACGTTAATCACTATTAGAATACTGCGCATCAACACTAACATATTCATTCTTACATTTGTCACGTGCCTCATAAGCTACACAACACCGACACGGATAGCAAGTCAATATCAACAAATTAGCTAAATGTGTTCATACCAAATAAATCTAACTTAATGCTGCTAACTTTCTTTGATGTATGCATTCCTGCGTTCAATCAGTGAGTAAAATTGTGTATTGGACGCCAGTACATAATACAAATAAGACAACCAATTTCGCTCGTGTAACAATTGCACCTTGTCATTGGTTAGTGCCGTTAATTTACGCTCATCAATAGAATATAAATCTGAGATTTCAATGATACTGCCGTCACTACATTCTAATTTGAGGTGCAGTGGCGCAATCAAACTTAATTCATCAAGCATAACTAGCCACTGTTTTATCTCGTCAACACCGTCCATCAGCTCACACACGATCATCTCTTTTTCAATTAAATAGTCAGTGGGTTTACCATGCTTATCAAATAAACGTTCGCCAACAACACCACAGCAAGGGTTGTTTTGGTCTAACCCAATAAAAGGAGGCACAGCCTCCCCTTCAGGAATCACGAAAGGTAAACAATTTAACCGTGCAGGGATGTATAAGCCGGACCAACTGTCATTGTGCCAAAACAAATTTTGTTGTGGCTCGAGGCCTAATAAGGCCAAGCACTCAAATGTTTTGAGATCTTCAGAGCGAGTAAACACAATGGGGCACTGTACTAATAGCTTGTTAAATTCTGACAATACAACGGGAATACGATCCACACCAGCCGTCTGCGATAACGCAAGATAGGGGTTAACTCTAATGTTGCGATGCAGGTGTCTATCAAGTGCTACAACCGTCATATCATTTACCAATACGTTTAAAATAAATTTATTTTGGGATAACATCAAAACCATGAAACGTCTGCAACCTTCCATTTAATACCCAAGGATAATTTGGAATTACAAACTCTATTTCCTATGCTCAACATCCAACAAAAAATCAGTTAACTTCAATCTCAATTTCTCAGTGGCCTGTTTTACCGTGTATAGAAGTCAATGACAGAACAAGAGACGAACAAAAAACACAAACCAAAAGCAAATAAACTACAATAAATTAACAACTGCAAACTTAATGAAAGTAAAGTCTCAGTCTTTTTTTAATTTAAATTCAACTACTTTAGATTTTTAACCAATATTTTATAAATTATTGTTTTAAAAATAGCGAATATTTGGGTACCATGCTTCCATTATCAAGGATGTAGTAACTTATATGTAAGTTGTAATAAGGAATGTTATGCCAATCAAATTTAAGCTTTTAGCGTTATTTTTCATACCACTAGTCACCTTCTTGACCACTGGTGTGGTGCAATTTTCATCTGTTACTTCATTAAAATCTGAATCGGAAAACGTCTCACAGCAACTTAAAGTTGCAAAAGCTATCAGCCAGCTGATTAGTGATACCGCCAGTGAGCAAACCATGTCTCGGTTAATGAGTTTCAGTATGGAATGGAAAGGTCAGTGGCAACAACAAATCAAGCAAACGGATCAACAGATTGCAAAAATACGAGCATTGATTGTCACTGCCGATCAAATCAACCTTTCTCAACAAGGTTATAATATACTGACGGTACGCCTGCCTAAGCAATTTGAGTCGTTGGAAATAGCGAGAGCTGCCAAGCGTTCTGGGGATCGCAACGCGGCACAAAAATACACAGAAGCCGTTACTGGTTATATGTGGATTTTAGCAAACCTTTCTGCGGACAACACCACGGCAAATATTGCCAAATATTACTCAAATTATTTAACGCTACTCAAAGGCAAACTCATAGTAGAGCGCCAACGCGCTAACGTGGCGGGCCTGCTTTCGGGTTATTCGTGGCGTGAAGATTATGACATATACACCCTAGGCACATCGTCAGGCCAAGCCACAATGTCAGCCGTAAATTTCAAACAACAATCCAACAGCTACTGGTCTAAAAAGATTAATCTGATATTGGACGAATACAGAAGTAAAATGGTTGATACCATTATTGAGATCGTTGATACACCAGAAGGTGATGCCTATGCTGTTGATGTTGACACTTGGTTGGCAATGACAGCACCTGTGTTAGAGAAATTTATTGCCCTAGAGCAGGACTACTTAGCAGCATTAGAAACAGAAACCCTCAACACAGTAGCGCAAAATCAACAGTCACAAATTCAATGGCTAACAGCATTATTGCTCATTACCATTATTACGTTGACATTGGGTTTCATCATTATCCGCCGGATATATAAACCGCTAGATATGCTAATTGCTAGATTCGAAGATATTGCCCAAGGTGAAGGGGATCTTACCCAACGACTAGAAATAAAGCGCAATGATGAATTTGGCATTTTAAGTGAAAAAATCAATCACTTTTTAGCCCAGCTTCAGGGTGTTATCAGTCACATTAAAACCAATGCTAAGCAAGTTAACAATCAAGCCGAAGCGTCCCAAGCACAAGCAAAAAACATTCACCAATTTGTTGGCCAGCAAAACAGTAATATTACGGACACAGTTGAAGCTATCACTATGATGGATGATGCATCCGCACATATTTCTAATAGCGCGAGCAAAGCTGCAAATGTGACCGCAGCAAGTTATGACTTAATAAAGCAGTGTAGCGAACAAGTAGTGGCTAATCAGGCCTCTATCGAAGACATTGTAACTGATACCTCTGCAACCATAGAGCAAACAGGGAAATTAGAGCAGCATACGGCGCAAATACAAACCATTTTGAATACCATTGAAAGCATTGCTGAGCAAACCAACTTACTTGCCCTAAACGCTGCAATAGAAGCTGCTAGAGCAGGTGAAAATGGCCGCGGTTTCGCCGTAGTAGCGGATGAAGTGCGTACCTTGGCAGGTAGAACTCAAGCATCAACCACAGAAATTGCAGAAATGCTTACCCGCCTACAAACGGCCACCGACAATGTTGTTACCGTGGTACATCAGACAGAGGCTAAAACTCAGACAGGTATGGAAAACGCGGCTAACGCATCAGCGTTACTGAGCACCATTACTGAGCAGTTTGATACCATCAATACCATGACATCAGAGATAGCTGCGGCAACTCAGCAACAGCGTCATGCATTTACAACCACCAATGACTCAATGCAAAAATTACAAGACATGGCGTCACAAACCCTCACTCACGCCACCAAGTCACAGTCATCATCACAACAAGTACAATTGTTATCCAACCAACAAGAAGAAAAGATTGCACATTTCACCGTCTAGTGGGTTGCGCAGGTAGGGTCAATATATACCCGAGTATTAAACAGGCTTCATTAACCTGAGGCTAGCGCAGATATACTCCTTGCTTATTTTTAAGGAGTTTATTGGCCATGGCAAAAACAGGTTACGCACAAGTACTATCAAGGGCCATTATTGGGGTTACCTCCCCCTTGGTAACTATTGAAGTCCATATCTCCAATGGACTCCCTGCTTTTAATCTTGTTGGCTTGCCAGAAGCATCCGTGAGGGAAGCCAAAGAACGAGTCAGAAGTGCCATATTAAACAGTGATTTAGAGTTCCCAGATAGACGGATAACAGTGCATCTAGCGCCAGCAGATTTACCTAAGGCGGGCGGCCGCTATGACTTGGGTATTGCCATGGGTATTTTAATCGCCAGTGGACAACTCAATGCAGCAACCATTGTAGATATGGAATTTATCAGTGAATTGTCCTTGTCTGGCAGTTTACGTCCTATCCACGGCATATTGCCCTGCGTATGCGCCATTAAGCAGAGTGCTCGATCCTTGTTATGTGCCACCGATAATGTTGAGGAAGCCAGCCTAGTCACAGACATAAACATTACCGGTGCAACGTCGCTGCTAGAAGTCTATTTACACCTCAGCAAACAACAACTCATCCCGCCTTATCTGCGCTCAGTCAGTGAAAAAACCATATTATCTGATGAAGACATGAGTGATATACGCGGTCAACAACTGGCAAAAAGAGCCCTGGTGATTGCCGCCGCAGGTAAGCATAACATTCTGTTCTGCGGACCACCGGGAACGGGTAAGTCAATGCTGGCGAAACGCTTACTCGGCATCCTACCCGAACTCAATGAAAGTCAAGCACTAGCCTCTGCAGCTATTCGCTCTATTAGTGGAGAACCGATCAATCACAGTAACTGGCAACAACGGCCATTTAGAAGCCCCCATCACACCTGCAGTGCACCGGCACTGGCAGGGGGTGGCCATCAAGTTTCCCCAGGGGAAGTGACATTGGCCCACAACGGTGTGCTCTTTCTAGACGAATTACCGGAATTTAGCCGCAGAGTATTAGACGTACTACGGGAGCCATTAGAAGCCAAACATATCTGTATTGCCAGAGCCAATCAAAAAGTAGATTTCCCCGCTGACTTTCAGTTAATTGCGGCAATGAACCCTAGCCCCACAGGCGCCTTAGATGATGGTAGAAGTAGCGCCCAACAAATATGTCAGTATTTAGCTAAAATATCTGGGCCTCTGCTAGATAGGATTGATCTGCAAGTAGAGGTCCCCAGGCTACCGATTAAAGCACTACAAGTCACTCAAACAGAAAGTCCGCCCAGCTCCAATGCCATAAAACAACAGGTGGTGAACTGCCAAGCCACTCAATACCAACGGCAAGGTTGTTTAAACGCAGAACTGAGCAATAAAGCCCTTAACCAAGTCTGTCAGTTAGCCAGCGCAGAACAAGCGTTTCTTGAGAAAACCGTTGAAACACTGCACTTGTCTGCCCGCAGTTTTCACAGAATACTCAAAGTGGCCCGCACCATTGCTGATCTGGATAAGGTCAATAACATTCAAACTAAGCATCTATCAGAGGCTTTTAGTTATCGCAGCGTTGAGCGTATGATCAGCTACTACGGACAAAAATAGTCCGCAAGCTAATAGGCAACCTGACGCAACAAGGCTTGTACCACCGCAGAATTCGCCTTTTGTTGTAAGCAGCACAAACCCAACTCTAAGTAAGGCATATCCGGTAATGGTAATACTTGGATACGCTGTTGAGGTTGAATGTTATCCACCACCACTTTAGGCACAATACCGATACCACACCCCAAGGCAACCATACTCACAATGGCCTCATTACCGGCTACAGTGGCATAAATATTAGGGGTGATATTTTTCTCATTTAACCATTGCACCAAGGCTTGCCGAGTATGACCGGACTCCGGCCATATCAATTGATGGGCTTGCCAATCCACATCTTCAACCGCACCAATGCCGTCCATTGCAGGGGTAATCATCACCATGGGTAGTTGGTCAATGGGCACAAAGTGCAATCGCCGCTGTGCCAGCGCATCACTGTTAACGGCAATGGCCACATCCACCTGACCACTCACCACCTTATCAATGGCACCAGCGGGATCACCCGTAGACAGTTTAATTTCAATTTGTGGGTAGTGGGCTCTAAACGCATCTAACAGTTGCGGTAAATGACTGAAACTGGCGGTAACAGAGCAGTAAATGGTTAATTCACCCTGTAGTTGCGTGGATTGTTGATTGATATCACTCAAGGTTTCGTGCCACTGTGCCACCACAGATTCACAAAAACGTCTAAAGATTTGACCACCCTGGGTCAACCTAACATGGCGATTATCCCGCTCAAACAAAGCCCCACCGCAGGCGTCTTCCAAGCGCTGAATAATGCGACTCAAGGTGGATGGGCTTACATGCATAGCCTCTGCTGTTTTAGCAAAGTGTAGGCTGCCGGCTAGGTGCAAGAACACCTGTAAATGTCGTATTTCCATTTTATGTTTCATATATTGCAACAATAGATTGCAAATATATCATTTTATTCAACATGAAAACATGGCTATTATCACCCCATCGTTGTTAATCACCATTTGTCACGATTTGGCTCAACAACACAACAACAAACAGCACGTCATTAAGGGGATATCATGGCTAACTATTTTAATACGCTATCTTTGCGCGAACAACTGGACCAATTGGGTCGTTGTCGCTTCATGAAACGCGAAGAATTCAGCACCGGATGCGATGCACTTAAAGGTCACAAAGTCGTGATCGTAGGCTGTGGCGCGCAAGGTTTGAACCAAGGTTTGAACATGCGTGATTCTGGCTTGGACGTATCTTACGCCCTTCGCCAAGCCGCTATTGATGAGAAAAGAGATTCCTTCCAACGCGCTAGCTCAAACGGCTTTACCGTGGGTACTTATCAAGACCTTATCCCAGAAGCAGATCTAGTCTACAACCTAACACCTGATAAGCAGCACAGCAGTGTAGTTACTGCCGTAATGCCATTAATGAAAGACGGTGCAACCTTAGGTTACTCACACGGCTTCAACATTGTTGAAGAAGGTCAACAAATCCGTTCAGACATAACCGTTGTTATGTGTGCACCGAAATGCCCAGGCACAGAAGTACGTGAAGAATATAAGCGTGGCTTTGGTGTACCAACACTGATTGCCGTGCACCCAGAGAATGATCCTCAAAACAAAGGTTGGGATATTGCTAAAGCATTAGCCTCAGCCACGGGTGGCGATCGTGCCGGTGTATTGGAGTCATCATTTGTGGCAGAAGTAAAATCTGACCTCATGGGTGAACAAACTATTTTATGCGGTATGCAGCAAGTAGCAGCTATTCTAGGTTACGACAAAATGGTTGCTGACGGCATTGAGCCAGGTTATGCCAGTGCATTGATTCAGTATGGCCTAGAAGCCATCACTGAAGCCTTGAAGATTGGTGGTGTGACTAACATGATGGATCGTTTGTCTAACCCAGCTAAATTAAAAGCTCATGCCCTATCTGAGCAAATTACTGGCCTGCTACGCCCATTATTTGAGAAGCACCAAGACGATATCATCAGTGGTGAGTTTTCCAAGAACATGATGGCTGACTGGGCTAATGATGACGCTAACTTACTTAGATGGCGTGAAGAGACGGCAGACACAGGTTTTGAGCAATCACCGACTTATGACGGTGAAATCAGTGACCAAGAATTCTTTGATAAAGGTATCTTCCTCGTGGCCATGATCAAGTCTGGCGTAGAGCTTGCCTTTGACGTAATGGTTGAGTCTGGCATTTTACCAGAGTCAGCTTATTATGAGTCTCTACACGAAACACCATTGATTTCAAATACCATTGCCCGCAAGCGCTTGTATGAGATGAATGTAGTTATTTCAGATACCGCAGAATATGGTAACTATCTGTTCGCTAATGCGGCAACACCCATTCTTGCAGAGAAGCTAATGCCCTCTATCACAACGGAATTGCTAGGTGCTGGACTGTCTGATTCGTCTAACAGCGTGGACAACATGGAATTAGTGCGTGTAAACCGCGAAATCCGTGAGCACGACGTAGAGTGGATTGGTGAAGAGTTACGTGGTTACATGACAGACATGAAGCGTATTGTTGAAGCCGCACAATAATTTTTCCTAAGTAGCATAAAAGCCAGCGTCTAACGCTGGCTTTTTTATTTCTGGGTAAGCAAATTTTCAGCGATACAGACTTGCTAAAGGTCTGAGTTATTTGCAAAATAACCCTGTGTCATATCCGTGTCGTATGACAACAATGCCCATGGTGACTGAGTGGCTTTGCTCACATGTTAAAAAAGCAACGCGACAACTATAACCCAAGCAATCAAGTGAAATGGTAGCTACGAGGCTTTTATGAAACCACTATTAATATATTGTTTGGCGCTACTGACACCACAGAACATTACCGCTAACACAGCCCCGGTCAATGTTGCCAAACAGCCCAAAGCATTGGTGATCATTGCCGATGGCGTGCGGCCAGATGCTTTAGCACGTGCTGCAACACCCCACATTGATAGTTTGAAAGCGCATGCCGTATACAGCGACAAAGTTAGCATGGCATATCCCACCGTCAGTGGTAATGGCTGGACAAGTTTACTTACAGGTGTCACTGTCGACAAACACGGCGTGTTCAACAATCATGCAAAACATTTTGAGGTATACACCAAGACTGACCGTATGTTGCGCTACCCTGTGCTTCCCGCATTAATTGAACAGCAGGATAAGGATTTGCACACTGCGTCATTCGTTATGTGGCCAAAAATCAATTTTTTTCTTAACCGCTTTTCCGTGGATGAATACAACATAGGTCGCTTTGGGGGAGAAATTGAGGGTAAGGCTGCACATCATGCAGACACTGATGAAAAAGTCGCTCAAACGGCGGTAACGTATCTTAAACATAGCCCAGCCGACTTTGTTTTCTTTGGTCATGGCGGTACCGACACCGCAGGTCATAAATACGGTTTTAGGCCCGCCGTAATAGAATATATTGAGGCGATACAGCGCTTTGACAAAACGGTTGGAGAGTTAATTAAGGCAATCAAGCAACGCCCTAAGTTTGAGCAAGAAGATTGGTTAATAATACTCAGTACGGATCATGGCGGCGGCGCGTTTGCTAAACGTAAACACCATGAAACGCCCACTAAAGATGCCCAAGCAAATTACGTCAACAGCACAACATTTATCTATGCATCTAAGCCACACCATAGTCCTGTAGAGTACAATAATGGCCGGCAAATAGATGTAGCACCCACGGTGTTGTCACACTTAGGCATTGATATTCCTGACTACATGCAGGGTCAGGTGTTGATGAACATAAAGCCAGTCCAGTCAGATTAAGGCCATCAACAAGACATTAAGGCTACAAGATTTGTTTCTAGCGACTCGCCAAGGCCCAACGGATACTCGCCATACCGCCCAATGCGCAACAGCAAAAACCCAACGCAATAGGCGAATAGTCATCTTGCATAAAGGCTGAAATAATCAGAGACAACAACACGGATATCACACTAGACAAAAAGCCCACAATGGCAGCACCCA
>JBELHI010000033.1:6269-21678 GCA_042091475.1 Alteromonadaceae bacterium | reverse complement strand
AAACCACAACAAAACATGCTTTAATGGCAGTGTTTCATTTGGGTCTTTAGTGGTTTGAGAAGATGACCGTGGTGGATTTGAAAGTATCCGCGAACGGTGTTTCAAAAAATATACAGCACTACTCATAAACAGTGTCGTAAACACAAAAAACAGCAGTAACCAGTAATGTTTTTGCTCAGAGATAGATAAGTAAAACTCCACCAGCAAAGGATAACTTAACAACGCCAGTAACGACCCCCAGTTCGACCAACCATACCAAGTGTAAGGCACGCTTTTTTGAAATACCTGAGCATACCAACGTTGCAATAGAATACTAGTGGCACTTAATAGCATAAAGACCAGCCCTATCTGCTGTGAAAGATTCCAAACCACTAATATGATGGGTTCAGCAGTAGTCGCGTCATTGCGCCATTCATTGGGATAAAAGGTGATACAACAAGCTATCAACAATAAACTGATGTGAATCAATAATTGCAGATTGAGTGTCAAACGAGTAATGGCATAAGCGTAGCCATAGCCACACAGCAATGCTCCCTGATAAAACAATAAACTGGTTGTCCACACCGATGCACCACCGCCAAATAAGGCTAACTGCTCTTTCGACAACATGGGTTGGATCTGAAACAGTAAAAACGCACTGCAAAATATAATTAACGGGAATATAATACGGGCCATAGTGTTAATGTGAAATTAAGTAAAATTCAGCGGCAACTTTGTCAAGACAGTAAAATGAGAGCAATGTAGTCTCCCTGATATTTTTCTTATGAAACCCTTAACTGTTGATATATATGGTTTATGGAGAACCTTTTGAATAAATTTCGCTTAGGTGAAGCACTGGTGGATGTTGACCGTTGTCATGTAACAAGTCCGTCTGGAGAGCATACTGTCGAACCAAAAGTGATGGATGTGCTGCAATATCTGTATCAGCACCGCAATACCGTGGTGAGCCAGGAGACTATTTTTTCCGCCGTCTGGCCAAAGGCAATATTTAATCCTAGTTCTGTTCAACGCTGTATCGCACTATTGCGAAAGGTATTGGGCGATGATGCCAAAAATCCACACTTTATTATCACTCACCCTAAACGCGGCTATTCACTATCGGTCGATTCTCAGCAGTCGTCTCAGCGACGGAATGTTGCTATTATCAGTGTGATTGCGGTTTGTATTATTGTAGTGATTTCGCTGGTTTTATCTTTTGAATCGACATCTATAAAAACACAATTTAGCCAACTGCGTCCTATTCCCTCAGTCCATGGCAGTGAATCCAATATGGTACTTGCCCCCAACGGCGATAATGTGGCCTTTATTAAAGCCTCAGAAAAAGGTGATTCACTATGGATAAAGTCAATAACCTCAGGTGAAGACCTTGCCCTTATGGCTGACGGAAGTGATCTTGACACCTTGGGTTGGCACCCTGACGGTACCGCAGTTGCGTATGTTAAGACAGAGAACGATAGACAAATACTCGGCTACATCACGCTTGACCCCATTCACCTGCAACCTGTGCAAGACACGGTGATTGTTGAAATTGCTGATGCACGTGTCGCAGGGCATCAGTTGTTCTGGTCAGAAACAGATATGATCTATTATGTTGACCTCAACCCCGACACCTCAGCCACGCGGCTAATGGCGATCAATATTAAGACAACTCAACAACAGGTTGTTTTAGAAAGCACGGGGCAAGATTGGCTATTACTTCACGCGCTATCACCTGACGAGACAACCATTGCACTGGCTTACGAGTCCGGCCAAAATCAGTACAGAGTAGATACGCTCACTCTCGCAACAGGCGCAACCAAAACGCTGGTGACTGTAGAAGATGGTATTCAAGGACTGAGTTGGCACCCCAGCGGAGACAATATATTACTCAGTCGCCGTCATCAGTTGGTCACAGTTAACATGAACGGTGTTGCTGAGACACTTAACTTCAATAATTATGACATTATTCGTGACGCGGTTTACCATCCTTCGGGGCAAGAGATTATTATGGAGCTGGTGGACGTTGACGTTGATATTATGGGGGGAACTCCCTATTCGACCTCTGTGGTGCCCTTGGTGGACACGCCTTCTGTTGACTTTTTACCCATTTTTTCACCCGATGCTTCCCGCTTTGTGTTTGAATCTCACCGCAGCGGAAGCAAGCAACTTTACTTGTATGCAAACGGACAACAAACCTTACTGTTTAGCAATCCCGACAACGAGGAGTTTTTTGGTATGGTTTGGTCGCCATCAGGAGAACATGTGATTGCGGCAGCTAAAGATAAATTGTATCGCATCAATGTTGCCAATAAACAATGGCAAGCTATTCCACATCAGCATCGTTCGTTTTATTTGCAACAAGCCTTTCATCATCAAGAAGCGATTTTAGTCTCTTACCGAGGAGATGACGGTACGTCCTTTCATCCCGCTCGATTTGATTTAACCACTGGCCAGTTGGATAGCATCAATGCCAATGGCGAGCGTCTATCTTGTTACTCCATGAGCCTTGATGATGATGACCAAATTTACTTTTCCAACCATAACACGGTTTATCGCTACCAAAACTTTGAAGCAATTCCAGTATGGCAATCAAAGGCGCCGGGGATTATCGGCGTGCGCGTCTGGATGGACACATTAACCATTACCTTAGAGCATGAGCTGTATTATCAGTTTGTGTATATCAATACCAAGACAATGGCAGAAACCCAAACCAAGATTTCAAAACAACCTGAGTTAATGCTGATCAATGCCTCTCATGATACTCGTCAGCTATTGTATTTAACCAGACCTCAACGCAAACGTTCTCTGGTTCGTTTATTTTAATAGCGGCATGTTTAACTTGATAAGTTAAGGCCATTCATTATGCTCAGGTGACTTGTTCGCGGCGCATCACCTGCTGCCTATTACTCATGCCGGTTTTCGGTGTTCAGACATAATTGCGTATCTGCAACCAGCTCGCTTCAGTTACTGCACCGGGGCTGATACAAAAAGTTTTCAAATCGCCCTCCTTGCTGACGCGCTGAAGCAATCATCACTAAAAGTCAAAAGTGATGGCAGCCACAAGCATGACATCAATCCCAATCATATTGAGAGGTGTTTTTTTGTTACATGATGAGACTTTCACCTATTACCAATACTTGTTACTGTGTTACAAACAATTGATTGTATTCCGTATTTCAAAAGAGGAGCGATTATGCTTAAAATCAATGGACTGTGTAAAACCTACGACAATGGTGTAAAAGCACTGAATAATGTAAGTTTAACTATCCCAAAAGGTATGTTTGGATTACTGGGGCCAAATGGGGCAGGTAAATCGTCGTTGATGCGCACCATTTCAACCCTGCAAGATGCCGATTCTGGCTCTATCCATTTTGATGACATTGATGTATTTGCCCACCCCAATGCGATGCGTCAACGCCTTGGCTATTTACCGCAAGATTTTGGTGTTTATCCCCGCATTAGTGCTTATGAGTTACTCGACCATATGGCTATTCTTAAAGGTTTGTCTAATAAAGGAGAGCGCAAAGAAGTCGTTGATGGCTTGCTTGCGCATACCAATTTGTATCAACACAAACAGAAAGCAGTAAGCGGTTTTTCTGGTGGTATGCGCCAGCGTTTTGGTATTGCACAAGCATTACTTGGCGATCCTGATTTAATTGTCGTGGACGAACCCACTGCAGGTCTTGATCCAGAGGAACGCAATCGTTTTCACAACCTGTTAGTTAGCTTAGGTGAAGAAAAAGTGATTATTCTGTCCACTCACATTGTCGATGATGTCTCTGAGTTATGTCCGAAGATGGCAGTGCTTGGTGGCGGTGAAATTCTGTTACAAGGTAATCCTATTGCATTGACGGATCAACTCAATGGTCAGATCTGGCGTAAAACTGTGGGGCAACAAGAGGCACTGGAAATAGAGGCATCAATGCCCATTATTTCAAAGCGTCTATTTGCCGGACAGACCGTTATTCACGTCATGGCAAAGGAAGCACCCGAGGGTTTTGACGCGACACCAGCTAATCTTGAAGATGTCTATTTCTCGACCTTAAACGCTCACCGCAGTGCTGCTTAAGGAGACATGTCATGTTTACTAAAATGTTCTTCTTTGAGTGGCGTTATTTTGTAAAACAGCCATCGTTTTATGTCACTAGCTTATTGTTCTTTTTCATCACATTTTTTGCTGCATCCAATGATAATGTAAGAATTGGCAGTGGTGGAAATGTATTAATCAATAGTCCCTATGCTATTACTGAAATGATTGCCATTATGGGTATATTTGCGATGTTTTTGGTGGTTAATTTTGTCGCCAATACAGCATTGAGAAATGAAACTTCAAAAATGGCAGAATTGTTGTACAGCAAACCTATTGATCCCGTCCGTTACCAACTGGGCCGTTTTTTCGGTGCCTTTGCAACCACCGCTGTGGTATTTCTCTTTATACCAATAGGCTCTTTAGTCGGCAGTTTTGTGGGTAGTATGGTTGGCTGGATAGATCCTGAATTAATGGGTCCAATCAAACTCAGCTATTATTTAACGCCCTTCCTGACCATTGCACTACCTACCCTGTTTGTGCTGTCCTGTTTGTTCTACGCGGCAGCAATGGGCTTTCGAAGTATGATGGCGACCTATTTGACCGCAGTGGCAATGTTCATTTTATACAGTGTCAGCGGTCAGTTTTTTTCAGAGCCAGAATACCGCACCATTGTTGCCTTGAGTGATCCGCTTGCGATTAATACGTTGTCAGAAGTGACACGCTATTGGACACCGTTTGAAAAAAACACCTCTGTCGTTGAGATGTCAGGCTTGTTATTACAAAACCGAATAATATGGATGACCGTTGGGTTTTTGACGCTTTTGGCGGTCATTTACTTCGCCGATCTCCGTTCATTTTCTTCTAAAAAGCAGAAAAAAACGCACAAAACAGAAGAGCTGGCTACAATACCTACCTTCAATACCATAACCGTAAAAGCATCGGGTAACAGTGGACTGCTACATCTGTGGTTAAGAACTAAATTTGAGATCAAGCAAGTGGTCTTTAGTCCTGCATTTTTGGTGTTATCTGTGATTACTGGCTTTAGTCTGATAGCCCCCATGATTGATCCCTCGGGTATGTATGGTACCCCTGATTGGCCGATCACCAAAACCATGGTTCAACTAATAGTGGGTGCCACTTCGTTGTTAACACTGGTGATATTAACCTATTACAGCGCTGAAATTGTTTGGCGAGAGCGTAACTCCGGTATGGGTGACATCATTGACTCAACACCCGTCAACAATATCACCTTTTGGTTATCCAAGTTGATTGCAATGGGCGTATTAACCGCTCTGCTATTTGCATCTACAACCTGCATTACTGTGTTTAATCAATTGCTCAATGGCTACTCAAACATTGACTTGGGGCAATACCTGATTCGCTTAGGTTATGCCCAGTGGTTGCCGCTATTAATGACGGTGGTTCTGGCGTTTTTCTTACAAGTTATCAGTCCCAACAAGTATGTGGGTATGCTGCTATTTGTGGTTTATATTATTGGCAGTTTGGTCCTCAGTAATTTTGGTTTCAGCCACAATATGTTCCATTTTGCTGAGGCTCCTGCCCTGCAGTATTCCGACGTAAATGGTTTTGGTCACTTTTTAACAGCCCACGCTTGGTACATGTTGTATTGGATGGGTTTCTGTTTGATATTAGCGACCTTAGTGCATGGCCTTTGGCACCGAGGCCCCAGCCGTGGGCTGCGTTCACGATTAAAAACCCTCAGTTACTATTGGGGTAACCCCGGTAAAATCGCTTTTGCTGCTGGCATTGTGATAGTACTTTCCGCGGGTAGTGTGATCCATCACAATACTCGTGTATTGAACGACTTTATGGTGGATGATGACCGCTATGATTTACAAGTTGAATACGAAAAACGCTATGTCGAATTCAAAAACAGTAATATTCCTATCACAACGAAAGTGAATATTGCGGTAGATATTTACCCGCAACAGCGTGAAATGAAAGCGGTTGCTAAAGTACAGTTTGAAAATAAGGGTGATGTTGCTATTGAACGTTTCTTAGTGTCTAAACCTTCATATAGCAAGGTATGGAATGTTGAGATTGATGGTGGCTCCCTAGGAGAAATAGAGGGTAAGTTTGATACTGCTTGGTTTAACTTTGAACAGCCGCTCATGCCAGGAGAAAGTCGTTCAGGCCAATTAACTGTGGTGAGACGCCATGACGGCTTTAGTGACGACAGTAATGATTACAGCTTGCTGCACAATGGTACCTTTATTAATAATGGTGAGTTACTACCCTCCATTGGTTACAATACCAGCTTTCAATTAACCGACAAAAATGAACGTCGAAAACGTGGTTTAGCGCCGTTAGCACGCATTAATAAATTGGAGCAGTCAGAATTCTACAACCAAAGCTTCTTTGGTAAGGGAATGGACTTCATTGATTTTGAGGCGACAATCACTACCAGTGAAGACCAATTTGCTATAGCCCCTGGTTATCTTCAACACGAGACCGTAAAAGACGGCAGACGTACTTTCCATTATAAAATGGATCAACCCATGGTTAACTTTTACAGCATTATGTCGGCAGACCTGAGTGCTAAAAAAGTGAAACACAATGGCATAGATATAGAAGTCTATTATCATCACAGTCACAGTATGAATGTTGATCGTATGATTGAATCAGTGAAAGATTCAATTGACTATTTCAGTCAAGCTTTTGGTCCGTATCAGCATAAGCAAATGCGTATTATTGAGTTTCCTGGATATCGTACATTTGCACAAAGTTTTGCTAATACGGTTCCCTATTCAGAGAATATCGGGTTTGTTTCTGATCTTCGCGATCCAGATAATATTGATGTGGTTTACTATGTAACGGCCCACGAAGTGGCTCACCAATGGTGGGGCCATCAGGTAGGTGCGGCAGATGTGCAAGGTAGTCAAATTGTGATTGAGTCGCTGGCTCAATACTCATCGTTAATGGTGATGGAAAAGCAATATGGTGCGCAAAAACTGCGTCAGTTTTTGAAGTATGAACTGGATAAATATTTACGCAGTCGCGCCAGTGAAAGGATTGAAGAACTGCCGCTACTGCGCAGCGAAAACCAACAATACATTCACTACGAGAAAGGGTCGGTGGTGATGATGGCTATTAAGGACAGGCTGGGTGAGACAAGGTTAAATACAGGCCTACGTGAGTTCTTAAACGCCTATCAATATCAGAGCACCCCATACCCTACAAGTGCCGATTTATTGCGTTACATTAACCAACAGGCGACCACTGAAGAGCAACAGTTTATTACTCGACAATTTGAAAAAATTGAACTGTATGATTTGAAAACTACGAATGTAGTGGTCTCAGCGCGTGATGACGGTAAATTTGACCTTACTATTACTATTGATGCAGCACTCAGTGAAGCTGACGGACAAGGTAAAGAGACACCACAACATCTTTCAGAGATGATCGATATTGGTGTCTTTGCCGCAGACCCGGACAATCTTACGTCATCAGACATGGTGAAGTATCTGAACAAACATAGAATAGAAAGTGGTCATAATGTGATTACCATTACGGTTGATGAATCCCCAAAATACGTGGGTGTTGACCCCTTTGTAAAACTGATAGACAAGGACAGTGCTGATAATATTTACCGCCTGTAAAACACCTCTGCTTCATCGATAGCAGCGCTCAAGCAGAATAGCACTGGAGAATCTAACCATTCTTCAGTGTTATTTTATTCGACAAAAATGACCTTTCTTTTCCGCTGTATAGTCAGTTAGAGATGTCTCCCTGAACAAATTACATCCTAAAAAGCCATTTTCTGGCATTGTATTTTTCAGTGGTAATATCTAACACTATAATCACCGCTATATTTTTAATCTCATGTAGGATCGGTATGCTGCAAAATGATGAAAATCCAGACATCATTTTTCTGCAGAAGCAGACCGAATTATCATCATTTAAACTTTTTATTACGCTACAGAATCATGTATTCACTTTCGTCATTTCCTTCAGCAAGGTTAGTTTTAGTATTTGGGCCTACGTTTTACAAAATCATTTATCGAATAATCAATTTTATTCCCCCGTAAAAAACAATGTTAACAAGTAGTTAAAAACTATAGACTTAAGCGAATATTAAAAAAAACCTGAAAAACCGCTTAAACTCTGGCTTAACGAAGAAAAAAAGACCTTCAGAATCTACAAAAACAAAAATAAATGATTATTTTTTAAACTTAAAATGACAGTTAACAGTAAGAAAAATCGAATAAATTAACAATTTATTAACCTAAAAAGTTGAATTTTGGGCAACCTTGATTATTTTTTATATGACAACTGTTTTTTATTTAATCGATTTAGATAGAAAACGGATAATAAAAACTGAAAATATTGATAAAGGAATTGGTTATGTTAGATCCTAATGATTTCGTGGGTGTGAGTTTTTGGATAATGTCAGCAGCAATGCTGGCAGCAACTTATTTTTTCTACGTTGAAAGAGACAGAGCGGTAGGGAAATGGAAGACGTCGCTGTCGGTGGCGGCAATGGTAACAGGTATTGCCTGTCTACATTATTTTTACATGCGTGGTGTGTGGGTCGAAACAGGTGAGAGCCCAACAGTATTCCGCTATGTAGATTGGTTATTGACGGTACCACTACAAATTGTTGAATTCTTCTTAATTCTTGCCGCTATTACAGTGGTGCCAATTGCATTATTCTGGCGTTTACTAGTCGCGAGTATCGTAATGTTGGTCGGTGGTTACTTGGGTGAAGTTGGTGTTCTAAGCGCTACGTTAGGCTTTATCATTGGTATGATTGGTTGGTTATACATTGTGTACGAAGTATTTGCCGGTGAAGCCAGCAAGATCAACAGTGCCAGTGGCAATCAAGCCAGTCAGACATGTTTTAATGCGCTTCGTCTAATTGTCACTATTGGTTGGTCTATCTACCCAATTGGCTATGTATTAGGTTACATGGCGGGCAGTGCAGATGCGGCATCATTAAACCTCATCTATAACTTGGCAGATTTTGTTAACAAGATTGCCTTCGGTGTTGTTATTTGGGCAGCAGCTACTAGCGATTCAGCGAATAGCTAACCGTAAGCTAGCTATAATATATGTGGGGGCAACAGCCCCCATTTGCTGGAGGTTCGTATGCCTAGAATAAAATTAGCGACCAATTCCAGTCCATCTCCGTCTATTGCTTCAATTAAAGCGTCCATTGATAAAAGTATCTTGCAAGCCTGCGGACAGTCGGGTGAACAAGTCGTCGAAGCTATACAGTACCACTTGAAATGTGGTGGTAGTAGGCAAAGGGCATTACTGTCATTTGCAACAGCAAAGGCATTGGGATTGGCGAAACAAGATTGTATTAATCTGGCCGCATGTGTGGAAATGCTGCATAACGCGTCTCTTATACATGATGACATTCAGGACAAAGATATGCGCAGACGTGGCAAAGCCTCGTTATGGGTAAAATATGGCAAAGATATGGCTATTTGTGTTGGCGATGCTCTCATTATAGGAACCAGCAACGCACTTGCGTCATTGTCAACCAATTACCTACCGCAAGTAATGCATCTAGTCAGCCAACGGACGCAAGAGACGATTCGTGGACAGGTCAAAGATATTAATATTAAAACCGCATTAACATTGGACTTGTACCGAGAGATAGCACGGGAAAAGTCCGCCCCTCTGATTGCACTGGCGATGGAATTACCCGCCATAGCGACCGGCAACAAACAGCTTGCTCAGCACTTGTGTGCCGCGACCAGCTTATTTGCAACGGCCTATCAATACAGTGATGATATTGATGATTGTGAGGACGATAGACGTGCAGGCGAACCCAATATCGTCAATATATTAATGCAACACAGCGGTTACTCTGCAGACAAAGCAGAATGTCAGAAATTGGCGATTGAAAGTGTAAAGGACCAAATAACAACCATGCTTGATCAGGCCGAAAACACATTGTTATCAGTACCCGATGAGGTTGCATCAGGGCTATACACAATAATTCGTCAATTACGCAATGTCACAGAGGATAATCATTAATGGCAGCTATAACGGTAATGGGTGGTGGTTTTGGTGGTATAGCAGCTGCGCTCAGGGCAAGAGCCTTAGGGCATACTGTGACCTTAATAGAGCGTCAATCACTGCTGGGCGGACGAGCTCAGGTATTTGAAAAAGCGGGGTACAAACATGATGCTGGTCCTACGGTTATCACAGCACCCTTTTTGTTCGATGAATTATTCTCGCTGTTTGGGCGCAGTAGAGACCAATACATTACATTTAAACCCTTAGATGTTTGGTATCGTTTCGTCTATGACGATGGCAGTTGCTTCGATTATGGTGGCGACGGCGCTACTATTGAAGCTGAAATTGCGCGTATAAGTCCTGACGATGTTGAACATTATCAATCGTTATTAAAAGCGTCTAAAGCAATTTATAAAGTTGGCTTTGAAGAGCTAGCTGACAAGCCGTTTCACCGCTTATGGGATATGTTGGCGTTATTGCCGAAGATGTTATGGTTAAAAAGTTATCGCTCTGTTTGGCAGTTAGTGAGTGCCCATATTAAGCATCCCAAACTCAGAAAAGCGTTCTCTATACAACCGTTATTGGTCGGCGGAAATCCCTTTGACACCACCAGTATCTACAATCTTATTCATTTTTTGGAACGCAAGCACGGTATTCATTTTGCCATGGGAGGGACAGGTGCATTGGTCTCCGCCCTAGAAACATTGATGAATGAAGTCGGCATCAAAATCATTAAAGGCACCTCAGTCACTGGCTTTGATTGGCAGCAACAAAAAATTACAGCCGTGCTCACCGACAATCACGCGCCGATACATTGCGACCACGTCATTTCTAACCTTGATCCGGCTTTTTTGTATCAAAAGTTACTACCGAAGCAGGCAAATTTATTAGCAAACAAACGTGCCAAAATGGCCAAAAAGTCAATGGGACTGTTTGTCTTGTTTTTTGGTACCAAAAAGCAATATTCACATGTTGAACATCACACCATTTTACTTGGTAAAACGTTTGAATCATTACTGACTGACATCTTTGATAATAAAGTGCTGAATGAGGATATTTCCATTTATTTACACCGACCAACCGCAACAGACGACAGCTTTGCCCCCCAGGGGCATGATAGTTTTTATGCATTGGTACCGGTACCAAATCTAGACGGTGGGCAAGACTGGACTGAATGCGGTGAGATTTTGCAACACTGGGTGATTGAACGACTGCAGCAAACGTTATTGCCGGAGTTATCTGATTACATTGATGCGCCATTTTATATGACACCACAAGACTTCAAGGACGATTATTTGAGTCCTTCTGGCGCTGGATTCTCTATCGCACCCACATTTTATCAGTCAGCATGGTTCCGTTTTCACAATAAAGGCGAAGGGATTGACAATTTGTCATTGGTCGGTGCAGGAACTCATCCGGGCGCTGGATTACCCGGGGTATTAAGCTCAGCTAAAGTGGTTGAAAAACTACTTAAAGACGAATATCAATTAGCGGTAACGGAGCCATCATGGAACATTGTCAAACCATAAGCTCAACACCGATACATGATTTATTGGGTATTATTGACAACCCAAAATCAACTACTGCGATAAACGGCAAGACGTTTTACTTTGCGTCACTCTTTATGAACAAAGACAACGCCACCAATGCTTATAAACTTTACCAACTATGCCGTCGTTTAGACGATATTGCAGACGATACTAAGAACGACAACTCCGCCCTGTTAGTAAAGATCAATCAAACGTTAGCCGAAACCAGCGTTGACGATAACGTTATTATTGACGACATTGAATTGCCAACAATGGCATTGCAACACATGATAGACGGCATGATATTCGATCAACAATCACCGTTAATAAACACCCCTAATGAGCTACTAACCTATTGTTATCAAGTCGCTGGAACTGTTGGCTTAATGATGTGTAAAGTATTGGGAGTAAAAGACCAGAACGCGATACATCATGCTGTTGACTTGGGTATTGCAATGCAATTGACCAATATTGCGCGAGATGTCTATGAAGACGCCTCTATGGGGAGGCGCTATGTGCCTAGCGAGTGGATTGATGACGCCTCAGCCAAAACATTAACAACAAACATCAAACCTCAAACGGTGCAAAACGCACAGCAGCGCTTGGTCAACTTGGCAGAAAATTATTATCACAGTGGCTTTAACGGGCTGCGCTATTTACCTCCTGATGTGCGCTTTGCCATTTTGTTAGCTGCGCGCTGTTATCGGGCTATCGGGGTCAAGCTGGTATCCTCAAATAATTGGCAACAAAGAGCCGTTGTATCACTGCCACAAAAATCAGTCATCACTTGCAAAACTTATCTTCAATATAAACGCTCCAACAATTGCCAATTGTTCAGTAAACAACATCAACCAGAGTTACACCAAGGGCTAAAAGACTATTTTGATATCAATAGAGTAACCCTGTGAGCCATTACAAACTTGCCATTATTGGAGCTGGTTGTGCAGGATTGGGGTTGGCTTCACAACTCGCCAAACAAGGTTACAGCAGTAAGGTTGTCGTAATTGATCAACGCGATACCTTTCAAAATGATAGAACATGGTGCTTCTGGTCATCGTTGGATTGCCAGTGGCAAGGATTAGCGAAATGGCGTTGGCAGTGGGGCAAATTTTCAGACAATGACGCGAACCAAGTCATTCATAATTATCACCAATCTCACTATTTGTGCTTACCTGCAGACAGCTTTTATCAGCATTGTCTTTCCACCATTGAGTTGGGCAATAAACATGATTGCAATATATCACTGCAAATAAATACGCCGGTCATTGAGGTTGAGGGCAAAGGTAATCATGTGGTGATAAATACCCATCAGCAAATAATCACAGCCGACTATGTAGTGGATACTCGCCCTCCCATGAATGCGCCACCAGCATTACTCTATCAACGATTTTACGGGCAAGAAGTGTTATTAAAAAAGCCGATAAGTGCCCCCCATCAAGCGCGGTTAATGGCTGATTTACAGTCCTCCAGGTTGGGGCTCGACTTCTATTATTTGCTGCCCTTTAGCGACCGACACGTGTTAATTGAACCTACTGGGTTTCATATTCACGCTGAATCTCCTGATAACATGCAAACTGCAATAGCCGCTATTTGTGATAAAGAGAATATCCAAATAGACACTGTTATTCGCAGTGAACAAGGCATATTACCAATGGGGATGATGGCAGATAACAACCCTCAACATCCACGCATTATGAGGGCAGGTATTGGTGGTGGGGCGTTGCGTGCAGCGACTGGCTATGGTTTTGTGAATATACAACGTTGGGCGGCACGCTGTGCTCAACATTTGGTGTCTCATGATTCCCCAATATCTCAACCCAAAGCGCCAAAATTGCAACAAAAGATGGATGAACTGTTACTACAAGTTATTCGTCACCAACCTGAAATTGCCCCCTCCCTGTTTATGCAATTAGTCAATAACATGTCGGCTGACGCATTTGTGACGTTAATGACAGACAATAATCGCTGGCATGATTGGTTAAAAGTGGTATTGGCATTGCCAGCGACGCCTTTTCTAAAACAACTCCCTGGGGTTATTAGATCTTCCGGTCTATCAGCGAGGGCTTGGTGATGGTAGCAATGAATATTGCAAGACTCAGTGTCATTGCTTCAGCCTTACTGGTGGCTCTGGCTTCACCCTTTCAACTCCCCATGGTGTTAGTTCTACTTACCATTGCTGTGGTGGGATTACCTCATGGTTTATTTGACCCTTGGGTAGCCCTACCACAGCTGAAACATCAACCCTACCAACTCAGTAAGTTCGTGCTTTTTTATCTTTCCGTGGCATTACTGACGCTGTCATTGTGGTTTTTTGCACCGATGTTTTCGTTAGTCGTGTTTTTAGCAGTATCTTGCTATCACTTTGGTAGTGATTGGTCTCAGGGTAAGCAATTATCTGATTTTAATAGTGCGATGCTATCGGGTGGCGTGGTGTTAATACTGCCGGTGATATTTCACACACAAATCTGCTTTGATTTATTTTCATTACTGGTGGGACGGGCTGTTTTTGCTGACACCATTTGGTTGTGGTGCTGGCTATCAGTAGCAACAATTTATTTATTATTTCATCGACGTTTTGATATCATTGCCGACCTTATTGGTCTAGGACTGTTGGCCTTTTTCTTTTCTCCCATGTGGTACTTTATGATTTATTTTTGTGGCATGCACAGTGTTAGGCACTACCTTACTCATTGGCATCAACATAAATTACAAATTATGCAATCGAAAGGCGTATTTGTAGCCCTGATGGTAGGCACCTATGGTTTCTGCTTTTTGATCTATAGCCTCATTCAGTCAACTGATTCACTTACGCCACAACTGATCACTGTGATGTTTTATGCGCTGGCGTCACTCACAATCCCCCACATGATTGTAATGATGTTAAATGAGACAAAATCCGAAGAGTGAATTAAAATGTATAAACACCGCGTTGGATGGCAATTTTTTGTTGCAATAGACAGCATTAGTCATACAATCGCACGAAATTTCAATCTCTAAGGGTCTGAACTATGTCCAGAGTGTTAATCATTGGTGCTGGTGGCGTTGCCGGCGTAACCGTCAAAAAATGTGCTCGTTTACCTGAGCGTTTTAATGAAATATATCTTGCTAGTCGTACCGTCAGTAAGTGCGAAGCACTGCAACGTGAATGTGGTATTGAACGTGTCAAAGAAACCTTTGCGGTTGATGCGGACAATGCATCGGAAGTCGCTGATTTGATCCGTAAAGTAAACCCCGATTTAGTGGTCAATCTGGCACTACCTTATCAAGACTTACCGATTATGGATGCTTGTCTTGAAACCGGTGTTGATTACTTAGACACCGCCAATTACGAACCTAAAGACAAAGCAGAATTCGAATACTCGTGGCAATGGGCTTACCAAGAGCGTTTTGAAAAAGCTGGGATTATGGCGCTATTAGGTTCGGGTTTCGATCCAGGCGTGACTAACGTTTACACCGCTTACGCCGCAAAGCATTACTTTGATGAAATTCATTACTTAGATATTGTTGATTGTAATGGCGGTGATCACGGACAGGCCTTCGCTACAAACTTTAACCCTGAAATCAATATTCGTGAAATCACTCAGCGCGGGCGTTTTTGGGAAAATGGTGAATGGAAAGAAACAGACCCATTAAGTGTGCGTGAAGATTTGCACTATCAGAATATTGGTGAACGCGCTTCCTACCTGATGTTCCATGAGGAATTAGAGTCATTAGTAAAACACTTCCCGACGATTAAGCGGGCACGATTTTGGATGACCTTTGGTGAAGCCTACCTGACGCATTTGAAAGTGCTTGAAGGTATTGGTATGACATCCATTAAGCCGATTGATTACCAAGGGCAACAAATTGTGCCATTGGAATTCTTAAAAGCAGTATTACC
>JBELHI010000033.1:0-6169 GCA_042091475.1 Alteromonadaceae bacterium | reverse complement strand
TTGATTACCAAGGGCAACAAATTGTGCCATTGGAATTCTTAAAAGCAGTATTACCCAATCCTGGTTCATTAGCTGAAGGTTACACTGGCATGACGTGTATTGGGACTTACATTACAGGTATTAAAGACGGTCAGGAAAAAACCATCTTCATCTACAACAACTGTGAACATGCTGTGTGTAATGAAGAAGTGGGTGCTCAAGCAGTTTCCTACACCACGGGTGTACCCGCCATGATTGGCGCCGCATTAATGCTAGATGGTACCTGGAAAAAGCCGGGTGTTTGGAACATGGAACAGTTTGATCCCGATCCATTTATGGACATGCTTAATCAACACGGACTTCCTTGGCACGTGATGGAATGCGATAGTCCATTTAAACGCTAAACAGAGTAATGCGTGATGGCTTTAGTCCATCACGCTTGTCTTTTTCCTTTACAGGTTTACTACCATGTCAGATATCCCCTCCCCGTGCTATGTCATTGAAATGCATAAGCTCAAACGTAATCTTGAGCTTATGCACAAAGTCCAGCAAGACGCCAACGTTGATATTATTTTAGCGTTAAAAGGCTTTTCTACTTGGCCAACCTTTGCATTAGTTAAACAATACCTGACAGGGTGCACTGCCAGTTCTGTATGGGAAGCACGTCTAGCCAGAGAAGAATTTGATGGTGAAGTGCATGCCTATGCCCCAGCCTATAAACAACAAGATATTGACGAGCTGCTGCCGTTGGTGAATCACATATCCTTTAATAGTCTTGGCCAATGGCAGCGATATAAACAACAAGTGAAGGCTTCTGGTGTATCAATGGGATTGCGCGTTAATCCAGAACATCAAGAAGCAGATACCGCTTTGTATGATCCCAGTGCTCCAGGCTCACGTTTGGGCATTCGCCAACAAGAGCTCCTCAATGTTGATTTAACAGGCATTGATGGTTTCCATGTGCACAACCTATGTGAATGTGATTCTTTTGCCACAGAGCGCACATTAGCCGCTATTGAACAACGATTTGCATCATGGTTACCGCAATTAAAGTGGTTGAATTTGGGTGGTGGCCATTTAATGACTCGTCAAGGTTATGATGTTGAACACTTAATCAATACACTGATTTCATTTAAACAACGCCACCCACATCTGCATATCATTATGGAACCGGGTTCAGCGGTAGCTTGGGAAACTGGCTATTTATTATCGGAAGTAGTTGATGTGGTGCACAACGAAGGTGATATCGCGTTACTGGACATATCCGCAACCGCTCATATGCCAGACGTGTTAGAAATGCCTTATCGCCCCAATGTCAGAGATGGTTTTGAAGCCAATGAAAAACCTCATACCTACAAGTTAGGCGGAAATTCTTGTCTTGCCGGTGATGTTATTGGTGATTACAGCTTTGAACAACCGTTAGAGGCCGGAGACAGCGTTATTTTTGAGGATATGGCACATTACACCATGGTGAAGACTACGTTTTTTAATGGCGTACAACATCCGCATATTGGATTAATACATATGGACGGTGAGTTTGAATTAGTGCGTCAGTTTGACTATTTAGATTTTAAAAAACGCCTAGGTTAGTTTTTGCTATTCGGGACATGGATCAAGGCTTTGTGAAGTGTCCTAACAATATCGCCACTGTGTTTTTGATCCACCAAAAATGACAGGTTATGGGGATTGGCGCCATAACAGACCATTCTTATTCTATAATCCGATAACACAGCAAATATATTGGCAGTAACGCCGGATCTTGATTGTAATTGATTACCCACCACAGTGATTAAATCCAACTGTTTATCTATGTCGACATGGGCAATGGTTTTTAACTGATTTATAGCCTGCTCATTTTTTTCTTGATTAACCGATGTATGGAGCGGTTTATCAAAGGTCAGTGCCACTGCCACCTCAGACGTGGTAATTAAGTCGACACTGATGCCGTGTTCATCTAAGACAGTAAATACCTGTCTTAAAAAACCACTGGCACCTTTCATTTGCGGTGTGTGTATTGTCACCAGTTCTTGATCACAACGGCGAGTAATGGCCCTCACTGAGGGTTCTTGCTGGCAGTCCTTTACGATCAACGTACCGCCAACTTGAGGCTCACGACTTGAGCCAACAAACACCGGTATATTACAACGCAGGGTCGGAGCCAAGGTCGCTGGATGCAGGACCTTTGCCCCAAAATTGGCCATTTCAGCGGCCTCATCATAGCTTAACTCCAATAGAGGAACAGCGGTTGGATCTAAGCGTGGGTCGGTGGAATAGACACCCGCAACATCCGTCCATATTTCACAGCGTTGCGCACTCATAGCTTCAGACAGTAAAGCAGCTGTGTAATCTGAACCACCGCGTCCTAGCGTCGTTGTAGAACCATCCTGTGTTTTTCCAATAAAACCTTGAGTAATGACACACTTTGAGGCTAATAGTGGCAATAACTGCTGTTTAACCTGTTCAGCGATTGACTGACATAAAGGATTTGCTTGACCAAACTGATTGTCGGTTATCATGACATTTCTAACATCAAAATTGAGTGCCTGATAACCCAACTCATCAGCATAATGGTGATTAAAGATATAACTGCAAAACAAACTCGAAAAGCGTTCACCAAATGACAACAGGCTATCAATTTGCGCCTGAGACATTGCAACGTTAGCGTTAATTACAAATTGTGTTAACTCTGACACTAATTGATGGGTTTCGCGAACAAGCTCATCAATCAATTGTAATTGATGCGCCTGACATTCCGTTAATATCGATTCTACGGTGGTTTGTATATCAGATAGCGTTTGTTGTCGTGTCTCGATACCCGCTTGATACGCCAAAGAGACTAATGCATTAGTAATACCAGCAGGCGCACTAACCACCATAATACGACGTTCAGTCTGTTGTGCCATAATATGACAACAATTCAGCATTGCAGAATAATTTGCAACACTGGTACCACCGAATTTAACCACAATAGGATGCATAATCTGTCTAAGTATTGCCTGAAGAATAAAGAAATAATATCAGGTTAGTCATAAATTGCTATCAGTGAAAGTAACAACAATGAATAATATATAACGTCACATTGCTATAACTCTACGCTAAAAATTAGCCAACTATCATCGTATTTTTACACACATAATGGCCCATGAATAAGAGAAGATTATGGACAGATGAAATAGTCCATTCACTATCAACTCCAACAGCTTTTGTAAATATCTCTTTCAAAGTGATAATTCAATAGTCAACCTCCTTCAGATTTTGTTGCTTTAGTTGCTGGCAATTGTTAGCAAACTTATTTAAAAAATCATCATAAGAGGTGTAGACATTGACGCCATCGCCATCAGCAATAGCGCAAGCTAGGCGATAGCAGGCAGCAATTGAATAGGGGCAATAATCTGTAAAACCACGTTGGCACTGATGTAATAATTGAGAAATTGATTGAGTCATATTATTGTCAAGAGAAACGCTATCTTTGATTGATTAACTCACTGCTTTATTTACGTAACCAAAGATAAATAGACACGGCCAACGCGCTTGTACTAAACAATAACGCCATAATCATAATTTGATAACGAACCGCTATCAAAGGTGAACTACCGGCCAATATTTGTCCCGTCATCATGCCTGGTAACGCCACTAGACCAACAGCCACTAATGTATTAATTTGAGGCAACATAGCCCCCTTAAATGCTTGTGATTTTGCTATGACAAGTTCTATATTTTGCAGTTTATCACTTTGCAAACGCTCTGCCGCAATACTCAGGCTGTTCATGACATTGGCAAAGTACATTCCCGCCAAGGGGATACAAACTGAAGCCGTATACCATGGTTGCGGTTTAACGATAGCAAATATGCTGACTGATAAAGCGCTCATTACAGTGATACTACAAGCAATTATAATAGGCACTAAATGAGAGCGTTTAGTTTGTATGGGACGCAGTGCAATCCAACTGGAAACGAGTAGCATAAATAGTAAAATCACCAATATTAGTAAAGGCGAGGAATAACTGAACAAGGTTATTAGGATGAACCCTACCATCAATAACTGTATTATCATTCGGGCAATGGCAGTAATAGATTCGCTGACATTGTTAGTCCAGTATCCAAAACACATTATGCTTGCGATTAAAAATGGTAGGCACCAAAGAAGGTCGACTAATTCAATGACTATCATTTAATTACTCCGCATATATTTTTAAACCCGACTGTGATTAGGGACTAATCACATTACGCCTTAATAATAGGATCATTTTGGTAATAGCGAGACATAAACAGTGCTATGATTGGACAAAGTGATAATGTTTAAATGTAGTCCATAACATCAAGTAATATGCCCTTATCTCACGACGATATAAACACCATTTTTGAGCAATGCAAAGCTGATTGCATACAACAATACCCATTAGATAAGTGGAAAATAGTTCCTCGCTCATTGATTATTACTCGCCATAAAACAAAATACGGTATGGCCTATAGTAATGGTGACGTTGCCTTTAACCATCGTTTTATCGATAGTCATCACAGCACCTATCAATTAGTTCGAACCCTGTGCCACGAGTTAGCGCACCTTGCGGCCGGACTAGAAGCGGGTCATGGTCAGTTTTTTAAACAGCTAAACCAACGCTTTAGTCAACAACCGTTGCAGCGATGTTTAGCCACGGGTATTAGTGACGACCATGGTGCTGAGTTTAAACAAAGAATTGGATATTCATTTTGGTTGGTAGCGCACTTAGATAATGGCGATACCGTTAAGGTCAAACCCGTTCATAGGCGCAGTAAAACATACATAAACTACACCCCAAATTTATTCAAACAGTATCGCATCAAGCAACTTACAGTCGCTAGTTTCGACTATATTCCTTATTCGGAATAGGCAAATAACACCTTGATATCAATCCGCCCATGCAAAACTAGCGCTTAATCCAATTAAAATTGATAGCCGACCTGTAACAGAATCAATGCCTCACCAAGGTATTCCTCTTTTAAAGGCGTATGAATAGAAATGCCGTAAGTAGCCCCAGACTTATTAACACCATTAGAAAAGTAGCTATAGCCAAGACCAATACCGTAAAGTGATTTAAAATCTGTCGTGTAAGAAGTGATTATATCGCTCTGATAATAACTACTATATGCAACATTCGTGGTGACAAGCTGTTCTCGTCCCACAATACCCAAATGAACACCTAAGCCGTGTTTATTGGTTTGCTGGCTTATCCAATTCGTGTTTATCCATCCGACAGTTGCGCCACAAAAGCGCTCAGGCTCATACGCGGAAAAGCCGATACAGCCAAAGGATAAATATTTAGAATCAGTCTCTGTATTTGCAGATATATTAATACCCAGACCTGAATATTGAGCACCCAATCCAATACCAAAACTGAGTTCGTCAAATTGAGGTAATTTATATGCGAAGGTCGACGTGGAAGTACAAAACAATAGTATTGAAAATAGCAGACGCATCAAAAACTCCTTATGATTGGTGATAACTGTCGATCAAAATGCATCGGTAATCGATTATCACAACATACCATAAACAGCTGTTAAATATGCAGTTTTTAAATAATCAGGAGTGATTAACTGAGTTTATACAAAAAAAAGGAACGCATTGCGTTCCTTTTTCAGACTACGTGAGTATGTTACTTACGTAATTTTTGAATCAACGCTAATTGAGCAGCTGCTTCTGCTAAACGAGCAGCGGCTTCAGCGTAGTTCATGTCACTACTTGGATTAGCGATATGCTCTTCAGCTTGACGTTTCGCTTCTAATGCAGCTTCTTCGTCAAGACCTTCAGCGCGGATAGCTGTATCTGCTAACACGGTTACATTGCCTGGTTGTACTTCAAGTACTCCCCCTGCAACGTAGATATACTCTTCATCACCATGTTGCTTAACAATACGTACCATTCCTGGCTTCAGCATAGTTAACAGTGGCGCGTGTCCAGGATGAATACCTAGCTCACCTTCACTACCGGTAACCTGAAGTGTTTCCACTAAACCTGAAAAGATTTTAGTCTCTGCACTTACTACATCCAGATGTACTGTCATTGCCATTGCACTCTCCTACTGGTTGAATAACAAGGCTATATAGTTAAGGTGTTCCATGTGGAACACCTTAATCATTACATAGCTTTAGCTTTTTCGACTGCTTCTTCGATTGAACCAACCATGTAGAACGCTTGCTCTGGTAAATCATC
>JBELHI010000032.1:0-22714 GCA_042091475.1 Alteromonadaceae bacterium | reverse complement strand
ATTGATGCGTGTGTAGCTCAGCTGGATAGAGTACCTGGCTACGAACCAGGCGGTCGGAGGTTCGAATCCTTCCACACGCGCCATACAAAAAATACGAAATTGATGCGTGTGTAGCTCAGCTGGATAGAGTACCTGGCTACGAACCAGGCGGTCGGAGGTTCGAATCCTTCCACACGCGCCATTTCCCCAAAGTTGCATGGCAAAGGGAGTGGTAAATTTCTACGGGGGCACATAGAGGTGCCGGTATTTATCAGATTTACAAGTATCCTCAAGACATCGCGTCTTAAAGCAATTCAATAATAGCCTTATCACTTATCTAAATAATATATCATTGCCCACAACACTTGTTGTATCGGATATCCAATCTACTCACTAGAACTTATCTGGTGAAACGTTATTGCTACCATAGAGCTTCAGGCTAGTCATTTTGACTATTCAGTTGCCTATGGTTTACTGAACTTATTGCATGCCAGAAGCGTAAACAGAACATATAATATATTCATGCAGTTAGAGTTAATATGAGCCATAAAATAAACCCGCGTAAGCTGTTAAATAGCAAATGGACTGCCGTAGTGCCCAAGTCCAAAGAGAAACATTTTATTGTCACAGCTGTGGATTTTGACGAGGAAGGGCGGGTAATTGAATGTGTGCTGGAAGCGATAATGAATAAACGCCTAGAAAGCATTGATTGGCGCGATTTGAAAGATGCTGCTTGTTGGCAGATGGGGTGGAAATAAAAATCCCTTTAGAGCAATCTATCTCAACGCTTTTGCAAATCTGTAGTTTAGGTTTGTAACATTGATTTAGTCAATTATCTTAATCTAGTGTGCCAGTTAGACCAATGATAAAGACATAGTCAAAGATATTTTCCATTGCATCGTTTCTTACATAGTCTGTTTATATTAATGGCTAAGAAACCTTTCCATATCAGGTGTCATAATACGACTTAAGTTGTAAGACAATGACTACTTCACAATATGCTGTATTTTATTTAATTGTTATATATCAATTGTTTATGTTTTTGTTTTGCATTTATTTTCGATTCTAAGCAGAAATGCTACACGGTGACCAAAAAAGAAATTAGCACTCTGTATACTTGCTTCATCCATTGGACGGAGTCACACGAAAGGATTCATGTGAGAATGCAGGATGCATTAAAACGGCAAGGATGTACAGTGCACTCAGGATGAGTCTTGTGCCAACAACGACCAGTTATACGGCAAAGGTCAAGGATGACAATGACGTTTAGCTGGGCAAAATAGTTTTTAAACGGATTTAGCAAAATAGCGCAGCTTTCAACGTTGCGCTTTTTTTTGTCTAAAATTTTTATTTTATAGAAACATAGTCAGCGCCTTAAAGTAATAATTTTACGACGTAAGGTGTAAGACATCAGCTCTTTTTTACAGTAGCTATTGTTAACTAATAATGGCATGGTTTAATTTTTTTTCAATAAAATCAATGGGTTTTGGTTTTTTTGTGGTGCGTTATAAGTCAGGTCAGGGAGTGCTAGTGATAAATATCTCCAGCGAATGTATGTTTAAAGTATCATGAGTCATCCATTGGACGGATGCACATAGACGGATATATGTGGTGATAACGGATTAACGACTGAACAGCAAGGATGTGCAAGGTATTCAGGATGAGACTTGCGCTGCTCAATTTTACGTTGCTTGACGGCTATTATGGATAATGGCGTTGTTCAGACAACGATATAAAGTTTACATACAAGGAAGTAGAAAGGCGCAGCGCAAGGGCTGCGCTTTTTATGTCTGCTCTGCTTTCGAGCTTAACATTCATTCTGTGTCGCAATGCCTAACGCTTATAATTTATCTACAATTCATGTAATTAAACCTTAGTATACCAACCTAGTACATCTGATACTTTTGCTCCTTTGCCCCCCTTTATACTCATGACACGTTAAATCATAAGATACCGAATTAGACGCATACTTTTCTGTGCTGCTCGTTTTAATCGGTAATCTGGACACGATATGAGACAGAACCTTATTAAGCACAATCATATGCTCGGCGTAACGTTACTAGAACTATTATTGGTATCCTTGGGTTTTGCCTGTCTAATGGTGGTGGCAATACAATATCTCATCGCATTTAATGGTTTTACTCAAACGTCAAACGAACAAAACACCAGTAATCAGCGAGCTAATAGTTTAGCTGAGCGCTTGTCTGCACAATTGGATGGTATTGGCCAGTATGATTTGAATTCACCCTTGCTTGCATCGGTATCGGGTTTCGCATTGAACAAAGAGCGAGATGCCGTTACTACAAATCCTATCATTGTTACTAATACATTTACGCCAGTAGCTAACCCCCTTGCATGTGTAGTTAACAGTAGAGCAAATCGTGCAGCAAACACCATAGGGTCCTGCAATCAAGGTGTCACAGACCGATTGGTGGTATCAACCCAAGCAGACAGAGACTGCAGAGGTTTCACTACGCAGGCTCGACAGGCTTTTGGCTACGGTCGGTTGAATGGTCAATCCCCCCTAGTGTGGTTAGTGAATGACTATTATGTAGTTAATGGAACCCTGTTCTGTGTTGCTTATGATGGCGGTCAGCTTTGGCGAGGAAATGTCAATAATACCGATGGTCAAGTCCAGGCGGCTTGGACAATAGCCAGGGATGTTACGCGCTTTGATGTTAACTATATTCTGCGTTTTAACGGACTGAATGGTGTGACATATTCCATTTTTAATAGTAATAACTTAAATGCTAACAACAATGCATGTGTGGTTGGCATCATTATCCATATTCAGATTACACCACCGGGTAACCCACCTGCCACATCACGCATAATTAAAAGTTGGCCCCACTTAAGGAACTGTTGATGACTATCATAAATTACCAATACAAATACAAACAAGCCGGAGTCGCTATGATATTAGCGCTGATATTAGTTTTAGTCAGTGGTATTGGTATTTCAAGTTTATTGACATTAGCGACAACGAAGCAGCGGGCAAATCAATTGTCAGATGAGCACCGCGCTATTGTTCGCGTAGCGCAGAGGGCAATGCAATCGGTGAATCCAACAGCCCTTGGCAATGTTGGCTACAACGCGTTACTTAACACCATCCCATGGCATCTTTCTGCAGGTGCTGGTTTAACGTGTATTCCCAACTCACCAGATCAAGAACTGACATTATTAAATTTCAACAATGGTCAAACACTCATCACGGAAAGGACAACCACTCGCGGTCTAAACAAAACAAACTTTTTTGACCAACAGTTGAAGATTTATGCTTGGATAGTCATTCAAGCTATGCCTACAGCAAGGTGTTCTAATGGTGCTTCGCTGATACGCACAACAAAACAAACTGCCTGCAAAATATTTGATGTGTTGGCATGCGCACGTATGCGTGGCCAGATGGAAGTTCACTCCGTAGTAGGGCAATTACAAATCAATAATTAAACGTTTTATAATATCAATAGTGAGACGGTTGTTTTCATATAAACCTCTTTTTCCAATCTAAATAATAGTCTAAATGGTAATCATTATCATAATTAAGTGTATGAATATTATGGAAAAAATTGATTTTTATTGGTTTTGGTGTAAGCTTTAATCAGTTGTCAGATTAAGGAGTGCATCATGCGTTCAAATATAAAGATTATTCAAGTGTTAAATGAAGTACTTACCTATGAGTTAACCTCAATCAATCAGTACTTCTTGCATGCTCGCATGTTCAAAAACTGGGGTATTGAAGGGTTAAATAGCAAGGCTTATAAGAAATCCATCAAGGACATGAAACAGGCCGACGAATTAATAGAGCGCATTTTAATGTTAGAGGGACTGCCAAACTTGCAAATGCTCGGCCGTTTGAATATTGGCGAGGAGCCGAAAGAAATGATTGCTTGTGATACCCAGTTTGAGCAAGAGCAATTGCCATTAATGCGCAAAGCAATCGACTTGTGTGAGACAGAGCAAGATTATGTGAGCCGTGATTTGTTAACCAGCATTTTGCATTATGAAGAAGAGTATCTAGATTGGCTTGAAACCCAACAGTATCAAATTGACACAATAGGTATAGAAAAATATCTGCAGTCTCAGTTAGGAGATAAGTAATGACCAGTAAAAACAAAATCGTAGATGCATTGAACGCACTACTAGCAAATGAGCTGTCTGCCATGGACCAATATTTTATACATGCCAAGATGTATGAAGATTGGGGTATCACTAAATTGTTTGCCCGTATTAATCATGAGTTTGATGATGAGAAAGGTCATGCATCATTGCTTATTGAGCGTATCTTATTCTTGGGCGGCACGCCGAATTTATCTAACCGTGATGGCATCAATGTTGGTACTTCCGTACCTGAAATGTTGCAGTCAGACTTAAATATTGAGTATGCTGTTGGCGCACTATTGAAGCAAACCATTGCGCTCTGCGAAAAAGAACAGGATTACGTTAGTCGCGATATTCTTATGACACTATTGGATGATACGGAGCGAGATCACGCTCATTGGTTAGAGCAGCAGTTAAAACTAATTAGCTTATTGGGTCTTGAAAACTATATCCAGAGCCAGCTTTAGGGTCTTGTTTTGGGCGATAGTTTGCTAATGACTATCGCTCGTTTCTACAAACAATCATTGTTAGCTGTCAACACAGTGGCTGGGTTATTCAACTCAGTCATTACCCCTTGTTGACTGATCACCATGCCACGGTGATAAAGACTATTTCTAGCTACATTATTTTCATCGAAATTACCATCCCAGGTCAGGGTGTCACAAACTCGTATGGTCGCCCCTCCAAGGGTAGCCAACGGAGGCGTAAACAATAATCGTTCAAGGTTAGGCCCAGACCGTTGAAAGGGTGAACTTGGCGAGGCTAGTGACAGAATCATTTCAGCCATATCATTAGTATAAAATGCACCTAATGCTTGATTCCAACTTGCTCGTCGAGCATTACCTATAGGCTCAACACTGCACGCCCCATTATTATCTAATGGACAGACAGTAATACTCCTCTGTGTTTTCAGGGAAAGTTGACGCGCACTTCTTATAAAGTTAGTCAGGCTATTCATTTCAGCTTCCAACGTTGTCCGTTTTATGGTGTTTTGCCAGTTGCCCCACCCTAGACCAAGAAGGCCTATTAGGCTGATGACTACTAACAGTTCTACGAGACTAAATCCTGATTTTTGCGTTTTCTGGCGTATTACAGCAGATTTCCAGGTTTTAATATTGTGGTATCTTTTCTTGCAGGGCATCAGGTTTACAGAAAAAATTGTGGGTGCATTATTACTTTTCGGTAAGTGAACTAAGTGGTGTAAATAGCGTAGAAAATTCATATGAGTGTCAAATTATAAATACAGAATTAGTACTATAAAACAGCAGGTTTATTGTTTATTATTGCTAATGATACTCAAGTCTAACTACTTGTTGATTAGTCTGCGCAGAGAGAGAGAAATGCTAGAAAATAAAGCTATTATTGAAGAAATGCGAGTGTTACCAGAGATTAACGTTGAGCATGAGATAGAACGCCGTGTAGCGTTTATTCAAAAAACATTACAAGACGCTAAGTGCAAAACCTTGGTGCTCGGTATTAGCGGTGGTATAGATTCATGTACTTTGGGGCGTTTAGCACAGTTAGCCGTTAACGGACTAAATACCGATAACGCAACTGAGAATTATCAGTTTATTGCCGTTAGACTACCTTATAATGTGCAAGCCGATGAAGCAGACGCGCAGGCTAGTATCGATTTCATTCAGCCTTCTAAACAATTAACAGTGAATGTTAAACCTGCTGCAGATGCTATTCAGCAGGAGTGCATGGCAGCGCTCAATGAGATTGGTAGTTTTGAGCAGACTAAACAAGACTTTGTTAAAGGTAATGTAAAAGCTCGCTCTCGCATGGTTATCCAGTATCAAATTGCCGGTATGCTTGGTGGTTTGGTGCTGGGAACAGATCACTCTGCTGAAAATATTACCGGTTTCTATACCAAGTATGGTGACGGTGCTTGCGATTTGGCGCCACTGTTTGGCCTGAATAAGCGTCAAGTACGAGCGTTGGCCAGAGTTATGGGAGCACCCGAAAACATTGTAGAAAAAGCCCCTACAGCGGATCTAGAAACGTTATCACCTCAGAAAAAAGATGAAGATGCTCTGGGACTGAGCTACGACCAGATAGATGATTTTTTGGAAGGCAAACCAGTAGACGATTATGTCAGCCAGCGCCTCGTGACGATTTATAACAATACCCAGCACAAGCGTATTCCCATACCAACCGTCTACGACGAGTAAATCGATCTCAATCCCGAGTATGATGTGAAAAAGGCAGTAAGTATTATTACTGCCTTTTTTAATCGCTAACTTACCTTTCCGTTATTGGCTCTCAAGTCCTTCAACACAACTTTGATGATGAACGGATTTATCAAAGTGAATAAATATTTCTGCCACTGTGATCCCCCATTTTTTTAAATACGAGCGATTTATCAGTCGATCCTTGTCAGTTTGAATGATCCAGTCATCGACGGAAAACTCGTAACTATCGCCATTAATGGGGATGGCTAGTGTATATTGCCAACGAAATGCAGCACCATTGGTGTTACCGGATGCAATACCAACCACGTCGCCAGCGCTGCCCGTCACACTGCCGTCCTCGTTTACTGTTAATTGCCAAATTCGGGTTTGCCGCTCTCCGTCGTTAAAATAAAACTGTTCGTGTAGTTGGCCTTTATTACCCTTCCATTTGGCATTGATATCGACACAAAAATGGCGAGTAAACACACCTTTGTAATCCTGAAGTACACCTCTAGCGACGGATTTTCCGTCAAAGTAAGTCGCTAGGTCTATAGTTGGGCTAGTATTATCATAATCGCTCAAGGATGCTGAACAACCTGATAAAAGAAGTGTAAGTACTACTGCCAAGCTCAGTTTTTTCATTATTTATTCTTCCCAATTAGTTGGCGTCGGAGGCGCGGGTACTGTGACTGTTCTGATAGCCAGATATCAGAGAATGTAGAGCCAAATTGACTATCCTCAACAGTGCCGATAACGTCACCATTTAGGATAAAGGTACTCATTGTTGGCGTGACTTGTAAGGTTAGTCGGTCACCTTTGTTAATATCTGGCCAGATATTTTCCAGTAAAGGCAGCCAAGTGGAATATTTTGATTTGTTGACACCTAAATGCTGCCACTGTTTCACTGTCGCTTCAATAAGTTGTTGCTGGCTAATATCACGGGCGTAGTGCAATTGCAGTGAATAGTTTGCACTATCACTGCCAAAATCACCGGATGGTGTCAGTAATGTAGCCGTATAAATCTTCCAAAACATCACCTTAAGGGTTGCTGTTCCAACAGTTTTTTTGGGTGGGTTAACACTGCCAAGGGCATTACCGACTATGCCGAATGATGCCATTGTTAACCATATAATCAATATGCTACGTTGACCGAGATTCATTTTAAATTACCTCACGACCTTGTGATAGAGCCACATCAATAATGGAAACATGGCCGACCATATGGCGCCGACAATGATAAAAAATTGAGCAGTAGACAAATCAGTAGAGACTGCGCCAAAACGAATACCTGCATAGTAACTTAGCGATCCGCCAATCGCGCCAAATACGGCACTGATAAGGGGTTTGTTTCGGAAGTAGCTGAGGCTGTAGCCAAGGGTAGAGGAAAAACACAACCACAACAGCATCAGCCATAAAGGTATCAGTGGCTTTGTAAAAACAAACACCCCAAAGTAACTCAAACTCTGATCAACCAAGATCCCAATAGAGCCGACAATCGCTAATGCAAGGTATTGTTTAAGATCATCCTTTACAAATACTACCGCGTGTAACAATAGCAACGCACACAACAACCCGACATTATTGAGTAAGACGGCAGATAGCCAACAGAGTTGGAACCAGATGCCGTTGACAACAAGGGTTTTAGCGGATGATGGGCGCATAGTATTCAGGCTTACTAAATTGTATCTGCACGGCACTGATTGTGCGTTCACGGAATCCACCTTCACAATAGCAAAAATAGAATTCCCACATCCTTCTGAATAACTCATCGTAGCCTGCATTAGCCAGGTTTTCGGTATTAGCGTTAAATGTAGTGTGCCAATCCTTAAGGGTCTGAGCGTAATCCAAACCGATGTCATGACAGTCTCTTATGACCATGTCGGTGTGTTTAGCCGTCATCTTGCCAATCTTTTCTACGCTAGGTAGGAAGCCACCTGGGAATATGTAGCGTTGGATAAAATCAACACCAGTACTGTAAGAAGCATAACGTTGATCGTTTATTGTAATGGATTGCAATAGCATTAAGCCATTTGGTTTTAGTAACCGGCTGCAGGTTTGGAAAAAGGTTTTCAAATATTCTTTACCAACAGCCTCAATCATCTCAATGGAGACTAGCTTGTCATACTCACCATCTAATTCTCTATAATCTTTTTTCAACAGTGTTATTTTGTCTTGAAGTCCCAGTGCTATAACCTTTTCCTCAGCCCATCGGTATTGCTCTTCGGATATGGTTGTGGTTGTTACTTGGCAGCCGTAATTCTGTGCGGCAAATATCGCTAGACTACCCCAACCAGTCCCTATTTCCATTAAGTGGTCGCTGGATGTTAGTTTCAGCTTGTCACAAATAGTTTTCAGCTTGTTTTGCTGCGCCAGCGCTAAGGTGTTTGCCGTTGGCGAATAGATGGCAGATGAGTACATCATACTTTCATCTAAAAATTCTTCATACAAGGCGTTACCCAAATCGTAATGGGCCGCAATGTTTTTCTTAGATTGGCTTCTAGAGTTCTTGTTTGACCAATGTTGCAGTTTTGATATGGGTAATGTTAGCCATGAAAAACGTTGTTCAACCGCATCTATCACTGCCATGTTACGGGCAAAAAATTGAATAACGGCGGTTAAGTTAGTGGTGTGCCACAATCCGTCGGCAAAGGTGTCGCCAGCTGATATTGAACCACCAGATAGAAAGCGGCGGTAAAACGCCATATCAACCACGTTAACATCTGCACGCAGCGTATCAGCCGGATCACCGTAGGTGGCAATGACGTGACCGTGCTCACTGAGGGTAAAGAAACCCTTGGTCATTTTGTTAAATAAGCTCAATAGTATGCGTTTTGCTAACGCATCCACCGTACCCGCGTCATTCGTTTGTTTACTTGCTTGTTCGGAACGCAACATTATTTTTCCTTTATCATTATTATACATCACGTGTATTGTTTTTTTTCAGGTAGCCATAAAAAGGTACGCGTTTTAGCAATAACTTCAAGGCTTGCCAATATATTCCAAACACGGTAATTAAAGTCATACTAAAAATACGCCATCGGGCACGTTTCAGATGTTCTAGTGTAAGTGGTTTTTTTTGCAGTTTCATGGACGCGCTAAATATTTTTTTTGTATTTACGCAGTCAATCCCAAATGACAGTGAATCTGCCGGTTGCGATATATGCCATTGGTAACGCATATCGAAGTTATTGAAGGGTGATACGTGAAACGCTTTCTCGGTATCCGCTTGATTGTTTAAATCTATCAGATAGCAATGACGCTCATTCCAAGGCGTATTGCTGACTTCAGCTAATACGTGAGTGAAACTCTCTTGCTGTTTTAAATAGTATAGGTTGATTGGACTAAAATATAAGCCAAACGTAGTCACTTGGCCGAGGAAAAAAACGTCACCTTGCAAAGGGAAACCCGCCAGATTTGACATTTTTTCACGCGCGGTATCGGCTAGAGACATGTCACGACAATTTAGGTAATTGTTCGGGTGAAATTTTACCGCACGGGTAAAGAGTTTGGCCGCCGCTGTCGTCGTGTATTCGGGATCCTGTAAATCTAACCAAAATAACGACAGCGGATAGCTGAACTTGTGTTTCTTAGGCGAAAAGCGGGCATGGTATAAGGTTCCGTGGTAGATACCATTGTCCGCAAGTCTATCTGTCATAGACCCACACCAAAGCGCTGACAAACATCTAGTGCGCTATTGACGCCATCTTCATGGAATCCGTTGTACCAATATGCCCCACAAAAATGAATGCCGTCCGTTCCACAGATATCAGCACGAGCCTGCTGCGCTGCAATACTCGAACTACTAAATTGCGGGTGACTATAGTTAAAGCGACGCAGTATTTTGTCAGGATCGATATTTTCCGTCTTATTTAGCGTGACACAAAATGTTGGGTCAACCTCTAGTCGTTGTAATATATTCATGTTGTAGGTTACACAGGCTGGCCTTGCGTTCTCACCTGTGTCGCCAGAGAGAAGGTAATTCCAACTTGCCCATGCGAGTCTTCGCTTCGGTAATATGCTAGTGTCGGTGTGAAGGACCACATCGTTTTCAGAGTACTTTAAGGCGCTTAAAATATCGTGCTGTGCGTTGCTGGGAGCACTTAACAATGCTAATGCTTGGTCGCTGTGACAAGCAAAAATAACTTCATCGGCAAGCCAATCAGTGCCGTCGGCTAAATGCACTCTGTGTTTACCATTTTCCGCTGTTACTTTGACCACTGGATTTCCGAGCATGATTTTGTCTGCAAAGCTTTCAGTTAACGGTGCTATGTATTCGCTTGAACCGCCAATAATGGTTTGCCATTGCGGCCGCTCAGTAATATTCAACAATCCGTGATTAACAAAGAAATTAATGAAAAATTTGGCGGAAAATTGGGTCACCTGTGACAGACTTGAAGACCAAATAGCTGCACACATGGGTAATAAATAGTTGTCAGCGAACGCTTTACCAAAGCCGTTTTTTTGAATTAATTGCTGTAGCGAAATGTTTGGGTCAATGGTGCCCTCAGCATGCATTTTTTTGCACAGCGTATTAAATCTAACAATGTCAGACAACATCGAATAAAAACTCGGTTTGATTAAATTACGACGTTGTGCAAAAAGTGAGTTAAGGGTATTACCATTATATTCCAATCCTGTTTTTTGGTGTTTAACACTGAAGCTCATCTCTGTGTTTTGGCCAATAACATTTATAGAATTCATTAATTTTATGAAGTTAGGGTAAGTCCAGTCGTTGTATACAATAAATCCAGTATCTATCCGATAATCTTTATTGTCCAATGTTACTGATACCGTATTGGTGTGACCACCAATGTAATTGTTAGCTTCAAATACTTTGATATTGTGTTTCTTTGACAACAAGTACGCGCTGGTTAAGCCTGAAATACCTGTTCCAATAATTGCAATGTTTTTGTCCATAGCGAGCTATTGATCCTTCATCTTTCGACCTATCCGAGTTTGCCAAGACATTGGCATGCTACCCAGTAGGCGAATGAATAATGTGAATAAAAATGGAAATTGAATGTGAGTCTTTTTGCTTTCTATACCCTTGAGAATCGATGAGGCTGCCGACTCAGCAGTCACCAGCATTGGCATCGAAAAGGTGTTTTGGTCGGTTAACGGTGTCTTTACAAATCCCGGAGAAACTGTTTGAACAATCAAGTTTGGCAGGTCAACGCGAAGACTGTTTGCAATGTAATTTAAAGCCGCTTTACTAGCACCGTAGGCTGATGCGCGGTTGAATGGAAATAGTCTGGCTAAACTATCAACAAATACCAGTTGGCTATCTGATTTTAGAGTCGGTAGTAGTGCCTCTAGCACGTGAATGGCGCCAAACACGTTCACTTCAAAATTAGCTTTAAAAACAGCGGTTGAAAAATTTTCAACGTCAACATATTTGCAGGTACCTGCGTTTAGAACCACTACATCCGGTTGCAAATTTTTAAGAGCATCCGATGTCTGCTGTTGATCACTTACATCAAATCTTAGTATGTCGAGATTAGTATGCTTCAGCTCTTCAAGAACCGCCGTATTGCGGCCGCATGCACTGACTCTATATTCGTTTGCTAGTGCTAATTTGGTCAGGGCTAGACCAATGCCTGAGGTAGCACCTGTAATTAATATGTGTCTCATGATTCCATAGCCTTCTTTATGTATTTTACTAGGGATTTAATCAACGGTAACTGCTCATACATCAACTCTCCCATGTCGTAATAGTCTCGTTGGTAGCAAATAAGATCGTTTTCAATCTTCATAAAAGAGATACCATCTACGGTATATTGATTACCCTTATTGAGCTTGGGGTGTCGCACTGTCATTACCCAATGTATGTGTAAACTGTCAGTGTTTTGTTCGGTATGGGTAAACTCAAAGTGGCATATATCACTGTTGCTAAGGAGGTTCTCAAAATAATCAGCCAACTTCGGCAGGCCATGAAAAGTGGAGACCGGATCAGTGAACACAATGTCTCGCGCATAGACTGAGCTGATCTGCGGCATCGATTGATAGGATAAGTTAGTGTAGAAGTTGATTAACCTTTCAATTATTGTCATTGCCAGTATCCATTGTTCTTATTTGGCTTTCAAATACTTAGTTATTATAAAAATAGATCATTAGGTGATTTTGTAGTTGTAAAAACAGATCCATCTAAAGCAACTAGACGTAACCACCATCATACATTATCTATGAGTGAATGCTATCGTGAAACAATTCCAAGCTGCCTTGATGCCTTTAACCACCCATGTTCTACCGGGTGGTCGAATGGCGTTGAGAATATTCGAGGCGCGCTACATTAGAATGGTTAAAGAAGCTATGAAAGGTGAAAGATCCTTCATCATGTGCATGCTAAACGCTAACGGTGACAAAGAATCTAATAAACATATATTCGATGTTGGGTGTCACGTAAGGATTGTAGACTTTGATCAGGGCGCTGATGGCTTGTTAGGTATTACGGTAGAAGGCTTAGAATTAGTAAACGTCAATGGGATTGAAACGGAGCGCGACAATCTAAGGTCGGGAATTTGTAATGTAGTAGCATGGCAAACTGAGCAAGATATTTGCGTTCAAGATATTGGCAGTAAGCTACGGTCGGTATTTGACTCGTATCCAGAACTTGCCAATCTGTATGATGACAAACCATTTGACGATCACCGCTGGGTGATTATGAGGTGGCTCGAGCTGATACCGATAAGCTCATCTGAAAAACAAGGTATGTTGACTCAGGCCAATTATCGTAAAGTTGCGGATTATTTAAATCAACTTATCCAGTGATCCAGTTTAAACTGCTCAGCGTATCCACTATACTAGAAATTAATCAAAGAGATGAACATGCTAGTTGGTATATCGGTGAAATCAAATAATGTCGGTGTCAAGCCTCCAGAGGTGACGCCCCAGTATTTAGCTGGGTTGATGCTGAAAATAGCGTCTGACCGCTGTCAACGCGCGTATGCGGAGTTGTTCAAACACTTTGCTCCTAGGTTGCGTTCTTATGCCATGGGTCAGGTAAAGAATGAAGCTATTGCCATGGAAGTGGTTCAAGATACCATGGCTAATGTTTGGCACAAGGCTCATTTGTTTAACAGCGATAAAGGTTCTCCTTCTACTTGGATTTTTACTATCGCGCGGAACATTCATTTTGACTACTTAAGAAAACAGAAAAATCGCAAAGAAGATATTTGTTCTGATGATTTGTGGCCAATTCTGATGGATCAAGTCGGCGATGACCGCGTTGGACTGTTGGAAGATCAGACATGCGTAGAACAGATTCATGCGTTATTAACGAAATTGCCGGCAAAACAACAAACTGTTGTGAAAGCAATTTATATTGAGGGTAAGTCTCAGCAGGAAGTCGCGGATGCAATGGGCATTCCACTCGGTACGGTGAAGTCGCGTGCGCGTCTTGCGTTGCAACGTTTAAGAGAGATGATAGAACAACATGATTAAGTTACATCCGTCAGAAAATCAATTAAAGGCGTTTGCCTTAGGGACAATTGACGATGCCATGGCGCTAGTCGTGTCTGCTCACTGCGACATGTGTGAAGAGTGTGCAAGTAAAGTACGTCAGTATGAGGCTGAAGCCAGTGAAGATGTATTCGACATTGCGACTCCGTCGCGCTCACATCATTTAAGTCCAGAATTAGAGTCGATGATGAAAAACATCATGGCACAGCCCGCACCTACCAGTGTGTCTGAGACTGCAGTAGAATCTGAAATAGAGCTAGACGGTAGATATTTTCCGCTGCCTCGAGCATTGCGTAGTCTTGTCGGTAGGTCTAATGGTTGGTCTCATATGGTTGGTCAGCTTTGGCAGTCTAGTGTCAATATATGTGATTCTAAGAAAGGCCATTTCGTTTTCTTGGGGCCAAATGCAAAAGTGCCTGAGCATACACACAAAGGCAACGAAATCACTTTGGTTATTGATGGCGAATTTAAAGATCAATACGGTTTGTACAAAGAAGGTGATTTTATAGTCAGATCAGGCGAACACATACATTCGCCCCAGACAGTGTCGGAAAACGGTTGTTTAATTTTTACTGTAGTTGAAGAACCGCTTAGGTTCACTTCGGGTATTGCTAGGTTGTTGAATCCATTTAGTCACCTGTTCTTTAGATAGAGCTGGTTGATTAGATGATTTAAAAGGGAGCGTTGGCTCCCTTTTTCGTTGAAGCTAATAAATATTGTAGAGTGACAGCTTTCTAATGGTCATGGTTCTTTGCAATCGCAAATCACATATCGAATTTTTTGCTGAGCGCTGGCTGGTAGTCATTTTTGTAGCTTAAAACAATTGTGACATGTGCAAGCGACGCTATTTGGGGGGTAACTATTGTGGTTAGTATGTGAATACTTTCTGCGTTATCGCTGGTCCCGATATGAATTCGATATGCTCAATACAAATTAATATTCCGTTCTATCTCAGTTGATACTGGTGGCAATAACAGCTTATCAACGACCATTGATTTTGACACCTAGTGCAGTGTAATCCATTTTTTCATGCAATAGATAATAATTAAATAAGCTCAGAGGCAATGTCCATATCATGATGTTCAAACGTGAAACATCAAGGTTAGTGGGCAGATACAAAAAAGGCAGACCAATGTCTGCCTTAAAGAAATTACTGTATATGTTGTTACTCAATATACTCGCTGCTAGGAAAATTTAGCTTAAGCGTTGTCATTGTATTGTTTCGAAGTTCATCCATACCTAGCTTACTGTAGCACTCGACCATGATTTCCAGTGCCTGTTTTAAGTAAGGTGAAGTTGAAAAATACTGTATAACATAGCGCCCTCTGTTTGCTGCCGCAACGTAAGCACTGCGCTTCATATAATATTGTGCAACTGATATTTCGTATTTAGCTAGTCTATCCTTGATATATTCCATACGCTTCAGGGTATCTGCAGCATACTTACTGTCTGGATACTGCTTGAGTAAAATTCTGAAATCACTAAATGCTTCTCGATATTTTGAGGTATCTCTATCGGAACGATCGACACCAGCGACTTCCTGAAACAGATTTGAGTCACTGTCCATATTGGTAATACCACGCATGTAATAAACATAATCTAAATCAGCGTGCTCAGGGTTTAGTTTCAGAAATCGGTCTATGCGAGCCAGTGCTTGCTCACTATTATCAATTTTATAATAAGCATAAATAAGGTCGAGCTGTACTTGGTGAGACAAGGGACCAAAAGGAAATCGCGAGTCAAGATCGCTCAAAAGTTCAGTTGCACGAGTAAAATTACCGTTATTCATCAGGCCGCGCGCTTGCTGATATCTATCTTCTGGTCCGAGGGGGGCATCGTCTAGTTCGTCAGGTGCTGAAGAACAGGCCATAAAAGCAACGCATATAGTCGCTAATACAAGGTGTTTTTTTAATTTTGTCGTCGTCATCATTTTACTTAAAAAAGTCTGGGGAAAATTTATTTTGTACATCTCAGTATTTATGCCGAAAAATTAGTTAACATAAGCATAATGAGATTTGCGCATAAATCATTGACAGTTATTCAATGAAATTGCACTCACTATACACTACTATAGGTCGTTAAGACTATAGAACAGATTACTAAACAATAAATAAGTTCCTAATGATAGAAAATATAGAACTCACTCATCAAGTCCCAGAGGAAATGATGGGCAAACGACTTGACCAAATATTGGCTGAACTGTTTCGCGATTATTCACGATCAAAATTGAAGCAATGGATTCTCGAAGGTAAGGTATTAGTCGATGGTGTTACTGTTGATCGGCCGAGAGAAAAATTGATTGGTGGTGAATCGATACAGGTTAATGGCACCCTTGAAGTTCAGGTAAAGCATCAGGCTGAGCCTATAGACTTAAATATCGTCTACGAAGATGACGATATTTTGGTCATCGACAAGCCCCAAGGCCTTGTTGTTCATCCTGGTGCGGGAAACAGTGACGGTACATTATTGAATGCGTTACTCAACCACGTGCCTAATATAGAGCAAGTCCCCCGAGCGGGCATCGTTCACCGGTTAGATAAAGATACTACTGGCCTTATGGTGGTGGCTAAGACTATTCCAGCACAAACACATCTGGTTGAGCAACTGCAAGCGCGTGAAATAAGCCGAGAGTATGAAGCGGTGGTTATTGGTACCATGGTAGCAGGTGGATTAGTTGATCAACCTATTGGTAGGCATGCCACGAAGCGCACCAGTATGGCTGTGCGAGAGACGGGTAAACCAGCAGTCACCCATTACCGTGTGAGAGAGAAGTTTAGAGAGCATACCCATTTGCGGTTGAAACTAGAGACTGGCCGTACCCATCAAATCAGAGTACACATGTCTCACATGAGGTTCCCTTTAGTTGGCGACCCTCTTTATGGAGGTCGTCCACGTTTACCAAAGGCCGCTGCGCCTGAGCTAGTAGATACTTTACGTGGGTTTAGACGGCAAGCATTACACGCTGCAGAATTAGGGCTACACCATCCCATTACTGGCGAATGGTTACAATGGCAGTCACCGTTGCCTGAAGACTTTGTACATTTATTAGACGTACTGCGAGTTGATTCTGTAGGTCATCCAAAAGACTGGTAAACTGTGATTCATCGCCTTGTTAATAATCTGCCTGATAATGTTTATGCGTTTTACACGGACAGACAGGACGGTTGCAGTACAGGACAGTTTACTGGCCTTAATCTTGGCTTACACGTTGGTGATGACCCCATTAGTGTAGGACGAAATAGGGCCACATTGCCGTTTGCCAGCCAAATCCAATGGTTAAATCAGGTTCACAGTGCAGATTTATTAACTATCACCACAAACAGACTTGAGCCAATCACTGCTGACGCAGTGTATACGCGTCATACTGGAGTTGGTTGCGTGGTAATGACTGCTGATTGTATGCCTCTGTTAATATGGGATGATAAAGGACAAGAAATTGCAGCCGTCCATGCAGGATGGCGTGGTTTGGCTTCAGGCATTATAGAGAACACGCTGAGTAAATTTGAATCACCTGCAAGTCAACTAAATGTGTGGTTGGGCCCTACCATAAAACAACACAATTTTGAGGTGGGTGAGGATGTTGTATTGCAGTTTTCTCCTGATTACCACCATTATTTTACTGAAATTGGTAATCACAAATATCTATTTGATCTTCAGGCAACTGCCAGACAAAAACTTCATAGTGCGGGAGTGTCATCGATTTCTCGAGATAGTCGGTGCACTTACGATAATGATCAATTGTTCTATTCTTATCGCCGGGACGGCGTGACAGGCCGTCAGGCATTTGGAATTATCCTGACTTAATCACCGTACTGCCGTCAACTACCTTTATTTTAGAATGCCACCCACCTTAATATCTCGTATTAGTTATACAAGTATAATACTCACTTCTTTCTAACCCTTTCTCTAATACCCTGATATTTCCATTGGCTGTATACAATGAGGTGTTTTTTTAGTCGTTAAATGCTTGCTGTAGCTTGAATATTTGAACAGTTGAACCCATGCTAATATCTACTTAATAATGAAAGAGTAAAAACCATGCGTTTAGACCGCTTGACCAATAAGCTTCAATTGGCAATTTCTGATGCTCAATCAATGGCTCTTGGCAGGGATCATCAATACGTTGAGCCTGTGCATTTGATGATGGCATTATTGAATCAGGAAAATGGTAGCGTGCGAGCATTACTAACGGCTAGCAAGGCCAACTTAAACCAATTGCGCTCGTCATTATCACAAGCCATTGACCAATTACCCAAGGTTTCTGGCGCTGGCGCAGATATTCAAATATCATCTCAGTTGATTAGCGTGTTAAATATGTCTGATAAACTGTCCCAAAAGCGCAAAGATAAATACATTACGTCAGAAATATTTGTCTTAGCCGCGGCTTCGGGTCAAGGAAAACTTGCTGATATTTTTAACCAATTAGGGATCAAAAATAGTGAGCTGTCATCGGCTATTGATAAAATCAGAGACGGCCAAAGTGTCGATGAGCCGAACGCAGAAGATCTTCGTCAAGCACTTGAAAAGTATACAACAGACCTAACCGAACGAGCGACACAGGGTCGTCTCGATCCTGTTATTGGCAGAGACGATGAAATTCGACGGACTATTCAAGTACTTCAACGTCGTACCAAAAACAATCCCGTATTAATAGGTGAGCCAGGCGTTGGTAAGACAGCCATTGCAGAAGGCTTGGCTTTGCGAATCGTAAATGGTGAAGTTCCCGAGGGGTTAAAAACTAAGCGAGTGTTATCTCTAGATATGGGCGCCCTGGTCGCAGGTGCCAAGTACCGTGGTGAGTTTGAGGAGCGCTTAAAATCTCTGCTCAACGAGCTGTCTAAAGAAGATGGCCAAGTTATATTATTTATTGATGAGCTCCATACGATGGTAGGCGCAGGTAAAGGCGATGGTGCCATGGACGCCAGTAATATGTTAAAGCCAGCCCTCGCTCGGGGAGAACTCCACTGTGTTGGCGCCACGACACTGAATGAATTTAAGTTACACATTGAAAAAGATCCCGCTTTAGAACGTCGGTTCCAAAAAGTATTGATTGAAGAGCCTAACGTTGACGACACAATCGCTATTTTACGCGGTTTAAAAGAGCGTTACGAGTTACACCACTCCGTTGATATTACAGACCCCGCGATTGTTGCTGCTGCGTCTCTATCTAATCGTTACATCAGCGATCGCCAACTGCCAGATAAGGCAATTGATTTGATTGATGAAGCCGCCTCCAGCATTCGGCTGCAAATAGACTCTAAGCCTGAGCAAATGGACAAACTTGAACGCCGAATTATTCAACTAAAGCTAGAAGAACAAGCGTTGAGTAAAGAACTAGATGACGAAAGTCATAAACGCTTAGAGCGTATTGAAATTGAGCGTGAGCAATCTGAATTTAAATTTAATGAACTAGAGAATGTGTGGCTAAAAGAAAAACAAGCGATGCAGGGTACCCAAAATATTAAATCTGCTTTGGAACAAGCGAAACTAGATTTGGACGTTGCTCGGCGTGCCAGTGATCTGAATAGAATGTCTGAGTTGCAATATGGCCGTATTCCAGAACTTGAAAGCCGTTTAGAAAACAGTACCAAAGACGGTGAACAGCAGACACAGCTAGTCAAGAATAGGGTAACCGAGCACGAAATTGCCGAAGTACTGTCTCGCTGGACTGGTATACCCGTTAATAAGATGCTCCAGCAAGAGAAGGAAAAGCTGTTACAAATGGAGTCCATTCTTCACCACAGAGTGGTAGGACAAAAAGAAGCGGTGACAGCCGTGTCAAATGCGATTAGACGCTCAAGAGCGGGCCTTGCCGATCCCAACAAACCCATTGGTTCGTTCTTATTTTTGGGGCCTACGGGGGTGGGGAAAACTGAGCTATGTAAAGCACTAGCACATTATATGTTCGATACTGAAGATGCCCTGATAAGAATAGATATGTCGGAGTTTATGGAGAAACATGCTGTTGCTCGACTTGTTGGTGCACCGCCAGGTTATGTAGGATATGAAGAGGGCGGGTACCTCACTGAGGCGGTAAGGCGTAAACCTTATTCAGTGATTCTATTGGATGAAGTGGAAAAAGCTCACGCTGATATATTCAATATATTACTACAAGTACTTGACGACGGTCGGTTAACTGATGGGCAAGGGCGAACGGTTGATTTCAAAAATTGCGTAATTGTAATGACTTCAAATATTGGTTCTGATGTTATCCATGAAAAGCACAAGACCACAAATTATAAACAGATGAAACAACAATTGTTGGCGAGTCTGACGCAATTTTTCCGTCCAGAATTTATCAACAGAATAGATGATACTGTCGTCTTCCACCCGCTGTTAAAAGAGCATATAAAAGTTATTGCCGGTATTCAGCTCGAAGGCTTGTCACAACGGATGGAACAGCAAGGATATTCATTATTTTTAACTGATACGGCATTATCTGCCCTTGCTGATAATGGCTTTGATGCCGTGTTTGGTGCTCGACCATTAAAGCGAGCAATTCAAGAACAAATTGAGAATCCTCTGGCTCACAAGCTATTGTCTGGAGAATTTGAAGACAAAGAAAAAGTTGTGATTGATTATTTACAGAGTAAATTTGTTATTGGCGAAACTGCAGAAATAAGTAAACTCAGCGATGATGCCATTAAGCACTGAACGCGAGTAGCTTACGACTCGCATAAAGTATGATATTCTATTGTAATAATAATTGAGTAACCGTGAGAAATTGAATGCCAAACACCAAACGTAAAGGGATCTATTTGCTGCCTAACTTATTAACGACAGCAGGACTTTTTTCTGGATTTTATGCGATTGTTGCGTCCATGAGTGGGCAGATTGAGTCCGCTGCTATCGCGATATTCATTGCGATGATATTCGACGGCCTCGACGGCCGTGTGGCGAGAATGACCAATACCCAGAGTGATTTTGGTGCCCAATACGACAGCATGGCAGATATTGTTTCATTTGTCATAGCACCGTCATTAGTGATGTATAACTGGGCCCTAACCAGCTCTGGTAAGTTGGGATGGTTAGCTGCTTTTGTATTTGTCGCTGGTGGTGCGTTAAGATTAGCGAGATTCAACACCAATATAGACGTGGTTGATAAACGCTATTTTCAAGGTTTAGCCACCCCAGCAGCAGCGGCTCTAGTTGCTGGTATCATGTGGGTTGGTGAGGGCTACGATATCAGTGGCAATGAGTATGGCATAATATTAGCCGTGGTTATGATTGTACTGGGTTTATTAATGGTCAGTAATTTTCGGTACAGTTCTTTCAAAGATTTGGATTGGCATGGCAAGGTGCCCTTTATCGCGTTGTTAGTTATCATGCTGATTTTTGTGGTGGTCGCAACACAACCGGCATTAGTATTATTTGTGGTATTTGCACTTTACGCACTATCAGGACCAATCAATACATTTAGAACCGTAGATAAAGTGAAGTTAGAGCATGTGGTTGGTGATTCAGAAGATAATGATGCCGACTTTAACCACGATGACGGTAAACAAAAATAAAAATAGTCGCAAGACAAAAAGAGGGGCCTTTTAGGCCCCTTTTGTGTTTTTGACCATTAATCACGCAATTTGATTATTCTTTGGTCTGCTTGTTTGCGTTACCACTGTTGCTTTTGGGGTGTGTTGTTTAAGTTATTGTTTTTATAGGTTTATATTTTTGGCACGACCGTTGCTAAGTACATATCGAAACTCGTTGTTTCATAATGTTGATTTAATATATAAAGGGAAATTCTAATGATCAAGTTAACTAGCGTTGTATTTACTACCGGTGTTTTAATGAGTGGAATGGCTAATGCGAGCGTCACTACTTTTGAAAAAAACGATAATTCATTATCAACTGAAATTTGTGTAGCTGCGGGGGAGGGCGATCTGCGTAATATTCGCAGTATTATTCAAACCACAGGATTAAAGAAAAATATCATTGCTAAAAAAGTAAAATGTAACGGTGATAGCCTTGACGAATTTTTAGGAAAACATGGACAACAATCAAACAAAGTTGCCAAATTCCTTAGTAAGAAATAATTATTAACTCTGTTGTTGTTGTTGTTGTTGACTGGGCACCTTATGGGTGCCTTTGTCGTTTATGGAGCTTAAACCCTTACCATGGTGTTTTTATGCTTTGTTTGTTACGCCAAAAACAGCAATAAATAGTGCGTTTGACGTTGTAACTACATGCACATATAGTAAGACCACCGCTAATCATATTATACAATTTGTCCCATGAACCATTCACAGCTTGTTTCTCCAGTAGGTACCTATTGGATTTCAAATAGTCCTGTAGGTATTAATTATATCGGCAAAGATTTCTCATCACCACAATCAAACAAGTCAAATACATGGTTACCTAAAGTAAAAAACCAATTAGAAGACTATTTCAACGGTCATTTAGACAGCTTTAGTATCGAATTCGATCTACAAGGTACGGAATTTCAGAAAAAAGTCTGGCAAGCATTATTGAACGTGCCTTACGCTCAAACTCGTACCTATCAATGGGTTGCTAATCAAATTGGTCGGCCGAGTGCTGTTCGTGCCGTTGCCAATGCTATTGGCAAAAATCCAATTAGTATTGTTATACCCTGTCACCGTATCATTGGCGCAAACGGTAAATTGACTGGCTATGCTGGTGGGATTGAGACGAAAGCGTGGTTACTCCATCACGAAGAAAAACATTCAAAGGGCTTCGGCTAATTTTTCCTAGCTAGCAATGATTAAATACTGGGCAGGTGCCTATCAATACATGGTGATAAAGGCTTTCTTCGAATTTATGGAAGACATAACATGGGGTGTTATGCTCTTTGAATGACAATTGTGCGTAAATGTATTGTTAACAGTTGGTGCAAATTGAACTGTTTTTCATCGTTATGGAGCTTTATTAAGCACTTACACAAAAATGTCATAAAAGACCTTGTGTAAGTTAAAAAGGCGTGTAGAATGCGCTTCGTTGTCAGGGCACAAGCCCAGTCAGCAGGAGCATCGAGAGGCGCTCCGGTGATG
>JBELHI010000031.1:0-23170 GCA_042091475.1 Alteromonadaceae bacterium | reverse complement strand
CTAGCATCCCCAAAGCCACACAGACTAATAGGGTGCACAACACATTTGCCGCCAAGCCCAAAAAGGGTGACTTAATCTGTAAATTTTCTGCAGTCATCACATCAGTTCCGTCAGTTTGCATCATCTACTCCTAAATGAAATATTCTGTAAGCGGCTTAATGCCGTTAAAAGCCACACAGGCATAACTTGTGCTGTAAGCGCCAACCTCAGTAAATACAATGGTGTCGCCGATAGCGATGTCATCTGGCAAATGGTGAAGGTTATTTGCCAGCGATAGCACATCTTCACTGTCACAACTTGGTCCCGCCAGCATTGTCTCAACGCATTGTTTACTGGCAGGACGCATAACGACGGCTTGTAACTTTACGTCTGAGGCTTCATATAACCCATTAAATTTACCTATATCAAGATAAGTCCAGCGTACATTGTGGTCGTGAAAAAAACGCTCTGTGGTCAGTAATACGGTACTTTTTATACAACCTGATTGGGCAGTGATAAAACGACCCGGCTCAGCAATAAACCCTAACTGCTGGCCAAATCTCTGCTTAAGTTCGGCAATTTTAGTATTGATTGGTTTAACAAAGTCATTAAACGAAAAATCCTCCACATGCTCATGATGGTCAATGTAACCAGACGCGGGAAATCCTCCGCCTATGTTGACCATTTTAATCTCAATTTGCTGCTGTAACGCCGACATAACCTGCTCAACATCCGTTAACGCTCGGCACCAAGCGTCTGAACTGCGTTGCTGTGAGCCAACATGAAAAGACAATCCAACCACGTTGGCGCCCCGCTGATGGGCCTCACGACACAAACTAATAGCGCTTTGCAACGAACAGCCAAATTTGTCATGTAAACGCCATACAGCCCCGGCCCCGTCAGTAATGACTCTACACACGAGATTGATGTTTGGGTCTATGTCGAGTAATTTATCTAGTTCTTCTTTGCAGTCAAAAGCAAAGGTTGGCACACCTGCATCAAGGGCCAGTTGGACATCACCGATGCGTTTGACAGAGTTACCAAAATGCAGGCAGTCCGCTGGAATACCAACATCAAGACACAATCTAATTTCCCCCCAACTGGCTACCTCAAAAGCACAGCCCAAATCATGTAGATGTGCTAATACTTGAGGTGATGAATTAGATTTAACTGAAAAGTGACATTTAACCGATCCCAATGACTCGCAAAAAAGCTGGTATTGCTGGCTTATTGTTTGAGAATCAATCAGTAAGTACGGTGTGGCATAGCTTTCGTCTTCCAAGAATTGTTGCATTGCTTGCGTTATCATAACCTTATCTCACTGGTCTTGCTTGGGTGTAGATGACGATTTCAACATTTCAATCAACGCCAATCGTTTGGTATTAATTATCAGCCCAAAACGGCGGGTAAACCAAACTAAAGAGGCGATCAAAAACGAAATGAAAAAACCGACTACCATGGTACGAGTGGTGGCCCGTTCAATGGGTGCTAAACGCATAAAATAATTACTTGCTTCGATATCAATTCCCAACACACCGACAAACTTTTTATCGTCGTCATAAAATGGAATATAACCGCTCACAAAAGACCCCCAACGGTCTCTATAAGGTGACTGAGAAACCACTGCACGCTGTTCTTTGAGTGCCAATACCATATCGTCTGTTGCTTCGGAATATTCATCCATTATATGGGCTTTGTCATCCACCCCATCACCGTCAGCATCGCCCTCTGGTGTTGGGTCCAAAACAAAATAAACCTTGCCATCTTTCAATATGCCAGTGTAAAGATATTTAATGGAGTCATCTGCCGTTAACGCCTTTTCAAAAGGCTCAATGGCTTTTTTGTAAGCGTCGCCTTGTTCTTGGCTTCTATCAATGAATGTTTTGTGAGCCGAACCATCGATGTAAGTAGCCACCACTTGTGCCGTGCGCATCAAGCCTTCCCTTATTTCACCTTTTTGAGCGTTAAGCGCATGAAAATAAATAAAATAAGTCGTAAAAATAATGGCAAGAAAAACACATAAACCAATAAACAAAGCTTCACGCAAAGGACTTATCTTGTACATTCTACCCTTCAGCAACTCACTATTCATGCATTAACTCCGAACCCTAAAAGGCATCATTTACTCTGAATTCAATCAGAAAATATTGTACAAAAAAATAAACTACCTCCTTTAATAAAGCATAATTAAAATAAATTTCGAGAAAATATCATGTATAAACGTAACATTTACGAAATTTAGATAAGTTTGAGTGGCAAACTCGCTTATATTGTGAGTAGATCCATAAAGTTTAAAGTAATACATTTTTTACGATCTAAATTATGAAAAACACGTAGAAATCAGCAACAAATCTTACTATTATCATATTGCCAATACACCTTTAAGGAACAATCAGTGTCGCGATTCAGTGCTGTAACCGAAAATCCTCACAACCGTTTTAACAAAAAAACAGCAATCCTACTGACTAATTTAGGTAGCACTGATGCACCAACGGCGCCGGCAGTCAGACGATATCTCAGTGAGTTTTTGTCAGATCCGAGAATTGTTGAGATACCGCGACTCATTTGGATGTGTATACTTCACGGCATTATTCTGAGAATACGTCCAAAGCGTTCAGCCCACGCCTACGCCAGTATTTGGACCGAACAAGGCTCTCCATTGATGGTGATTTCAAAGCAGCAACGAGATGCATTGAGCGACAAGCTAAAGGCCATAGGCTACAGCGAAACAGACGTGGTGTTAGCCATGCGATATGGTAACCCATCCATTAAAGACGGGCTTCGTGAAATACGAGAAAAAGGCATAACTCGCATTGTAGTTTTTCCCCTCTACCCACAGTACAGTAGCCCTACAACCGGCTCTACCTTTGATGCGGTGAGTGCTGAGCTAAGACAATGGCGGTGGGTACCGGAGTTACATTTCATCAGCGGTTATCACAAGCATCCATTGTTTGTAAAAGCCATCGCGGATCAAATAGCGGATCATTTACAGTCTCACCAGCCCGAGCGTATATTATTTTCCTATCACGGTATGCCCAAGCGTTTCTTGGAACAAGGTGATCCGTACCACTGCTTCTGTCAACAAACCACACGACTGGTAATGGAGCAACTGGATTATCCCAAAGAGCAAGTCATAACCTGCTTCCAAAGCCGCTTTGGTAAAGCAGAATGGTTGCAACCATACACCGATGCAACGTTAGAAAGTTTGCCCACGCAAGGGATTAAAAATATCTCCATCATCAGCCCTGCTTTTAGCGCCGATTGTCTGGAAACACTAGAAGAGCTACAGGTAGAAAACAAGGACATATTTACTGACGCGGGGGGAGAAACCTATCATTATATTCCTGCCCTCAATGCCCAAGACAATCATATTGATATGATGGTGTCAGTATTAGAAGAGACCCTCTAACGCAAACACAGAGTAAATGGTAAAAGCCCAGACACTGCCTGGGCTTTTTTGTTTAGTCCTGCTCACTGTCAAGAGCAATGACTCATGCTAAGTATACAATTGTTCAATGTACTGAAGCATAGATTCTGACCAAAGGAAGCGGGAGTTGATTGAGTTAGACTGCATCTTTTGCCACTTGTCTGAATCCATTGCATCAAGGGCTCGGTCAACGGCTGATAACATATTCTGTGCTTGTTGCTGAAGATTGTCACCATTGAATAAGAAACCGTTATAACCATCTACTATGGTATCCTTTAAGCCTCCCACACTATGAGCAATACAGGGCTGCCCTGCCCTTAACGCCAGCATTTGACTAATACCACATGGCTCAAATGAACTGGGCATTAAAAATACGTCTCCGAGCTCATATAACTCGTCTGATAGACCTTGATCATAACCGTTGATAAACAAAAAGTTACTGTGTCTAGCCATGTGTTGCATCAGCTCAAATTCAATTTGACTGTCACCACTGCCCATCAGTACAAATGTTGCGTTGCGCTGGCGCAATGATGTGAGTAGTTGGTCTAAAACCGTGCCCTCACCTAGCGACTGCCTCAATATCAATACTTTTTGGTCGGTTAAGCGACCAATACTCGTAAGCATGGGACCTTCAGGTGATGACGCCAACCAAGCCTGGGCGGTTTTATCCGCTAGGTATTGTACCGTTGGCATTACCGCTGACTTTGACATCCAAAGGCGAATAAGCTTGGAAGTTTTTTGTAAAAATGACGGAATGCTGAACTCGCTTGAAACAACAGGCTCGGGATATTCACAACCGTTCAAAATTCCCACGATCTTGTCTCGATATTGTGCTAGTAGCCCCTCTAATCCCTCGCCGCCGAACACGCCATTGTCGTGGTCGCTGGCTAACAGTACTTCATCTGCATAGGTTGGTGAAACCAAATGTAATTTGTCGCAGTGGTGAATAGCCGCTGCGACTGGGTTGTAACAGTCCACATAGCGAGGATCACATAACAGACGGCCATCATAGCCAACATTAGGAAACCAAGCTTCAAAGCTGGACTCATCACCCTTTAACGGCCTGATCCCTTGTAACGCAATATTGTGTACGGTATAGACGGAGCGAAGCTTAGACAATGAGTGATACTTAGCATCAAAAGCTATCAAGCTTGCCACTGTGGCGGCATGCCAATCATGTAAGTGCAACACACTAGGCTGGTATTCAGGTGCTGATACCAGCCATTCACACACCGCAATACAAAACAATGCGTACTTGTTGGCATCGGTCGCAAATGGGCGGCTACCTGGGTCGTCACTGTATACACTGTGTTGGGCTGAAAACAATGGATGCACTAACAACCATTGTTGTGGTTTTCCGCTTTCTTGCTCTGTAATGCGATAAAGCTCTACCTGCTCTGGTCTACCGCGAAAACCGACGAACAAGGACATTATCCATTGTGTATCTAGACGCCTATGAGCATCAAAATAATCGGGTACAACAACGTCAACAGAAACGTTTTGCTGACAAAGTGCATTGGGAACGTCGCGCACAACGTCACCAATACCACCCACTTTAAAACCAGCTAGGGCATCATTCTCTGATGCCACCATCAATACCCGCATTTTTACTCTTCCCTTATGCCAATTGCTCTTCGTTAGCATTAATCTGACTGTCTTTATTTGTTATCACTGGCGCTAAACGTTGTAACATTTCAGGAGTAACCAAGACAATGCCTTTTTTAGATACCCTAAAACCATTTTGAATATCTTGGTCACGGTCAACACCAATATGTAATCCCTCAGGAATAACACATCCCCGATCAATGATTGCTCGCCTTATAATCACATTTCTATGAATAACCACCGCGGGTAGCACCACGGTATCAGACACTTCACTATATGAATTTACGTTAACATCAGAGAACAACAAGGAATTTCGGATTGTAGCACCAGAAATAATACAACCACCCGATACCGTTGAGTTAATTGCCTGACCTCGACGGTCATCATTATCGTGAACAAATTTAGCCGGCGGCAATTGTTCTTGGTATGTCCATATGGGCCAACTGCGATCATATAGATCTAATTGTGGCTCAGCTTTTACCTGATCCATATTCGCTTCCCAGAATGAATCTAGGGTACCCACATCTCGCCAGTAGGCGGACTCATCATCATTAGGATCATTAAAAGGAAATGCATATACATTATGCTTTTCAATGATAGATGGAATAATGTCGTGACCAAAATCTCTACCTGATCCTTCTGTCTCAGCATCTTTTTTCAGTTGCTCAAACAAGAACTCTGTGTTGAAAATATAATTTCCCATAGACGCTAAACAGCGTCCTGGTTTACCTGGAACTTCCGCTGGTTCGGCAGGTTTTTCGGTGAATCGTCTTACTTGATTTTCGTCATCAACGGTCATCACACCAAAGGTATTGGCCGCTTCTTCACAATCCAGCTCAATACAACAAACCGTCATATCGGCGCCAGTTGCAACATGCTTGGCGATTAACATACCATAGTCCATGCGATACACATGATCGCCAGACAGTATCATCACATATTTAGGTAATTCGTGACGGATGATGTCCATGTTTTGGAATACTGCGTCAGCCGTACCACAATACCAATCATCACCATAACGCTGAGACGCTGGTAAAATTTCTACAGACTCGCCTAACTCTTTCTTGAAATGCCCCCACGCACGATTAACGTGGCGTATCAATGAGTGTGACTTGTATTGAGTTGCAATGCCGACGCGGCGGATACCTGAGTTTATACAGTTAGACAGTGGGAAATCAATAATACGAAATTTTCCACCAAAATATACCGCTGGTTTGGCTCGCCAATCGGTTAGCTCATGTAACCTAGATCCCCTGCCACCAGCTAAGATTAATGCGTATGTTTCACGGGTTAAGTTACTAATATATCTATTTGTTGAATTCGTCATACCCTGCTCTCCAATTTTTGAATCCTTTCAATGTTTGTCATAATTTATATGTTCCAAATTTCCTTTGCATACTGTGCTATCGTTCTATCACTAGAAAACGCACCACTGGCCGCAGTATTAAGGATGCTCATTTTTGTCCATCGTTTTGTGTCTTTGTAGCAGCTCTCTACATCTTGCTGACAACGTATGTAATCAACAAAGTCATTCGCCACTAACCAGATGTCATTAGGATTTCTGATTGAATCAATTAACGGTCTAAAAACGTCTGCTTCGCAGACATTAAAATGACCACTTTCTAGCAATGCCATGACCCTTGAAAAGTCAACATTACTATCAATGATATGATTGGGGTTATACCCTGCCAATACCTCTGAAACTTGTTCAGTGCGGGCACCAAATAAGAAAAAGTTCTCTTCTCCCACCATATCCCTGATTTCAATATTAGCGCCGTCCAAGGTACCAATGGTCATTGCGCCATTCATCATGAACTTCATATTACCAGTCCCGGACGCCTCTTTGCCGGCAGTGGATATTTGTTCTGACAAGTCTGTTGCGGGACAGATGGTTTCCATTGCAGTAACGTTATAGTTAGGGAAGAAAACAACCTTCAAATACGGAGATACCGTCGCATCACTATTAACTACACTAGCCACATTGTTGATCAGTTTGATAATCAATTTTGCCATGTGATAACCGGGTGCAGCTTTACCGCCAAATATGACACAACGAGGTACCAAGCCCTCCACATCACCTGAGCGAATGCGTTGATAAAGGTGAATGACATGAAGTACATTGAGTAATTGACGCTTGTATTCATGGATGCGTTTTACTTGCACGTCAAACATCATATTAGGGTCAACGTCTATGCCACAACGCTCACTGATCAAACTAACCAAGCGTTGTTTATTTTGAAATTTAGCTTCTCGCCACTGCTGTTGAAACACCTCATCATCGGCAAACTTACTCAAGCCACTGATGGATGAAAATTGGCTTAACCAATCCTTACCTAACTTGCCACTGATCAGCTGATTCAACGGACGATTACTGTGAGAAAGCCAACGACGAGGCGTCACACCATTGGTCTTGTTATTAAATTTTTCTGGTGATAATTGCGCAAAATCATTAAACAGGCCTGATACCAGTAAGCGTGTATGCAAGGCCGCAACACCGTTAACTGAAAAACTACCAACGATGGCTAAGTAAGCCATACGTACATGGGGAACTGGCCCTTCCTCAATCAGGGACATATCGCGCAGTTTAGCTTGGTCGCCCGGCCACTTTGCAGCCACCTCTGTTAAAAATCTCGCATTAATTTCATAAATAATGTCTAACAATCGCGGTAACAAATGCTCAAACAATGGCACAGACCACTTCTCTAACGCCTCTGGCAGTAGGGTGTGATTAGTGTAAGCCATGGTCTTGGTGACTATTTCCCAAGCAGGCTGCCATGGCATGTCGTATTCGTCCAACAATATACGCATCAGCTCTGCAACCGCGATACTCGGGTGTGTGTCGTTTAATTGAAACACATGATAGTCTGTAAAATCTTCAAAGCTTTCGCCATGGCCTTCGACCCAGTCTGCGACTATGTCTTGCAGGCTGGCAGAGCTCAGGAAATACTGCTGACGCAGGCGTAACGCCTTGCCATTTTCACTGGCATCATTGGGGTACAACACCATACTAATTTCTTCGGCACTATTTTTTGCTGCCACCGCGTCGGTATAACTGCCGGCATTAAACTCTGACAAATCAAATTTGTCGGTTGCTTCCGATTTCCACAAGCGCAATGTATTTACCGTGCCATTCTTATGTCCGGGAACCGGCATATCATAAGGGACGGCTAATACATCTTGGGTATTCACCCATTGATAATGGGTTTTACCATCACGATCAATGAACGATGTCACTTCGCCAAAAAACTTAACCCTACGACTAGATTCAGCCGCTCGAATTTCCCATACGTTTTCTTCTCTTAACCAATGGTCAGGGTGTTCAATTTGATAGCCATTATCAATTTGTTGGTTAAACATGCCATATTCATAACGTATGCCGTAGCCGGTAACGGGTAAGTCTAGATTGGCACAACTATCTAAAAAGCAGGCCGCAAGCCTACCTAAACCACCGTTGCCCAAGCCTGCGTCATGTTCAGCTTCTTCTACAGATTCTAGGTTTGTGGCATGTTCCAACAGTGCGTGAGTCACTGATTCGTCTAAATCAAGATTCAAAATAGCGTTATTTAAACTTCTGCCCATCAGAAATTCTAATGATATATAAGCCGCTCTACGGGTTTTCGGGCTGCCCTGATTGTTACGAGAACTCCGCCACCCATCAATTAAGCGATCTTTAATTGTCAACGCCAAAGCGTTGTACAAGTAATGCTTTGACTGCCCTACTTTATCCCGTCCTAGGGTATAAAAAAAATGGCGAGACAAATCTTCAGCCAGGGTTGAGGCATTTACCTTTGGTACATTATCAATACTTCCACCAATACTTCCACGTCCGTTACTTGATGTTTTCATCATGTCATTCCTTTGGTTAACCTACACGGTTTAACAACTGTTATGGATTATTGTATTTTCTCTAAAAATAGTGTCGCCAACGGCGGTAAATCTACTTCCACACTATGGCCTTGCCCATCCCACGCTGTATTTGATGTGATTAATTCTACACATTTCAAATAACCAGAGCCTGCGTACTCAACATCATCACTGTTCAACACTACTTTATAGACACCTGATTCAGGAACACCCAATCTAAAGCCATCACGGACCGCGGGTGTCATATTGGCGATAACCACCACGTGTGAGGTTCTGGCTTTATCAAAGCGTACAAAGCTGAATACAGAATCATCACTGTTATGGGCGCTCAACCAATCAAAGCCACAGTGGTTATTGTCGGTTTGATGTAATGCACCGGTACGTTGATAGAAATGATTCAACTGTTTGACCCAGCGCTGAATACCGCTGTGATTGTTATGCTCTAATACATGCCAACTTAAGCTATTGTCATGGTCCCACTCTTGTGGTTGGGCAAATTCACAGCCCATAAACAGCAGCTTTTTACCTGGGTGTCCCCACATAAAGCCATAATAGGCGCGTAAGTTAGCAAATTTCTGCCACTCATCTCCTGGCATCCTGTCTAGTAATGAGCCCTTGCCGTGCACCACCTCATCGTGACTGAGAGGTAAAATGAAGTTTTCATCAAAGGCATAGACCATAGAGAAGGTCATAGCATTATGATGGTATTTCCTGTGGATAGGATCCTGACTCATATAGGCTAACGAATCATTCATCCATCCCATATTCCATTTGTAACCAAAGCCAAGGCCATTATCAGATGTCATTTTAGTCACGCCAGGCCATGCCGTGGATTCTTCTGCTACCATCATGCAGCCAGGGTATCGTGAATACAGTTCAGTATTTATCTGCTGTAATAATTCAATGGCGCCTAAGTTTTCTCTGCCACCGTACTGATTTGGGATCCATTGCCCATCCTCACGGCTGTAGTCTAGATATAGCATGGAGGCGACGGCATCTACCCGCAAACCGTCAATACCATAGACGTCTAACCAATAGGCTGCACTAGACAATAAATAACTCTTCACTTCAGCACGGTCATAATTAAAGATACAGGTATTCCAATCTGGGTGAAAACCTTGTCGTTTATCCGCATGTTCATATAAATGTGACCCATCGAAACAGGCCAAACCATGGGCATCTGTGGGAAAATGACCAGGCACCCAATCAATCAAAATGCCCAAGCCAGCGGCTTTAACTTGATCAACAAAATAAGCAAAGTCATCCGCTGAGCCAAATCTATGGGTGGGTGAAAACATACCTACGGGTTGGTAGCCCCATGAGCCATCAAATGGAAACTCAGACACGGGCATTAATTGAATGTGAGTGAATCCCATATCTTTCACATAAGGAATTAACTGCTCAGCCAGCTCGCGATAGCTTAAATAACGGTTTCCTTCTTCTGGCACTCGTTTCCAAGAACCTGCATGTACCTCATAGATACTTATGGCCTGGTCAACATTGTTACCCGCACTTTTAAACAGACGCTTTTCAGGTTGTTTGGCCACGATAGATGCTGTTGCTGGCGGAGCTTCAAGTTGAGCTGCATACGGATCGGATTTTTCAAACCTGTCGCCCATTGGCGTTAAGATGCTGAATTTGTACAATGCCGCTTTTTCTAACTGTGGAATAAACAATTCCCAAATACCACAATCATGTTTTGCCATGATGTGATGTCTTGCATCCCAATTATTAAAATCGCCAATCACAGATACTGTTTTAGCGTTGGGAGCCCATACGGCAAACCGGACGCCTTGAACACCATCGATAGTGATTAAATGGGCGCCTAAATGTTCGTACCCCTGCAACAAGTCGCCTTGATTGAATAAATAGAGTGGCAAACTGTCTAGTGTTTTACCAAAATAATACGGATCGTCTTGGCTATACCAAGTGCCATCGTAACACGCATTTAACGAGTAACCGTGCTTGAGTAAATCACTGGCAACATCTACGGTAAATAAGTCAGATTGTTTGTAGCGGATAAATGAGAGCTGTTTGCCCTTTAACTGCAAATCAATATCACTGGCAGCGGGTTTAAATACTCTGACTTGGGTTATGTTTGCGGCCACTGATTGAGGACCGAGAAAACTGAGTATATCTTCGAAGTCTGATGACGCTATAGCTGAAACTTCGTTATCGTAATTTCCCTGAGGAAGCATAGTGACACTTTCTTCTATCAACGTTTTGGTCCTTGTTACTGTTTACTGACAATATCATTGGAGCAGCAGGCTAAATGAGCCCATCGCTAAACACCATCAGTTACTTGCAAAAATAATGCAGTAGACTTTAAATGACACCTACTGCTTCACAACATTACGAATAAGTTGTTACAACACTATTCTCACTACCAAACGTGTTGGCTTTGTAGGCATCGGCTGCAAAATCATTTTCCCAATTCAATTGGTTTACAAGATAGCGAAAATCATATTCAGCATCTTTAGGTAGGCGGACTCTGGCTCTAAAAACCTTATCCTTTTTGATGTACTTCATATCGAGAGGTTGCCAGTCGTTAAACTCTGCAACAAGGGATACGGATTCAGAGCCATCTTTAAAAAATTCAAATGTGACTTCCGCTTCATCTTTGGTTTTAAAAAACTTCTTAGTTAACATTCACAAACTCCTGTTCTATTAATAACAATTCGCGTCGCACACTAACTTTTAACTACTCCATCAGCGCAAGAAATTTCACTAGCTTTACTTGTACCATACGAATATGACTTGTTCGGGACAAAACCATACACTTAAGTTAGCTTATGCGTTCCTGCTCAAAAATCAAACAAAAATATATATTTTTTTCATTTACATCAAACACTTATTAACAAAATGTTTAGTACTTTAAATTTATGTTAAGTGGTAGAACCAGTTGCAACGTTTATCGGAGTAATTCACTCAGCACACTAAACTGTTGAATCATTGCCTTGCCTTGCAACTCAGCGCTGTGATCAGTACTTGTACAATCACTAGAATTAATTTTTTGGGCATCACTGGCTGCTCTTAATAATGATTGCAAGTGGCAGTACATTGTACTGGCCAGTGTGATTGAAGCGTCATTGGTGTATTGTTGGTGTAATGGCATAAAGGTTGCCGTATCTCTCAGCATCAATTCCCCATCTATTAAGCCCACTAAATTTAGAAAAAATACATCTTGTATCGACGTCCATGAATGCTCATCTGAATCAGCCTCTTTGATCATAATAGACACATGTTTACCCGTGAATACTCTGGTATTGGCAAATTGAGAAAGCCCTAATTGGTCTTTAAACAACTCAAATACTTGATACTCGGTTTCAGTGCCAAGCTGTTGTGCATCACTGAAGCAAATGGCTGGCTTTACGTGTCGTAAGCAGATAACAACTTGAACATTCATCCAACTTATATTGCGATAAACCACGTCTGACACGTCTTGTGGTATGGTAATTTCTGGCAACTCAATAATGATCTGAGATAGGGTTTGCTCATAATCTGCAATAGCGCTGTAGCCATGTTCTGCACACGATTGCTGGTCTGAGTCTTTGAGGTTTTTCTGCAGGCAGCGCTGTGGGTGTTTGCGTGCCGTTCTGAATTTTGCCATTAATTCCCCAGCATCTAAAGGAACTTGTACAATATTATCAATAGAAGCACCGACAGCGTTGACTAAATCTTCACGGCTAATGCGATCCTGCAGCACCAATACAACGACACTAGGAAACTCGCTGCGTAACGTCTTCGCAAGACCACATACTTTCTCGCCTATGCTAATCCCATCAATCACAACAAAGCAGGGTGCCGTTTCCATCGCCAGTAATAACTTGATCTCCGATGGCTTGTAATAATTCGCATTTATTAACGGCAGATTTTCAATCAATGTTTGTGTAGCTGAATGGTTTTCAGAAATGATATGCACATCAGGATCAATATCACTGGCTCGTCCTTTGGGCAGTTTTTCTTCTGGTAAATTATTCAACCAGACGTGTAAAATTTCCTCAGGCATGGGTTTGGCGTATAAATATCCCTGCCCTACATTACAGCCATTTTTCACCAAGGCTTGAGTTGTTTGATGATCCTCAATCCCTTCAGCTACTACGCCTAGACCGAGCCTATTAGCCATGTTTATAGTAGAGTTAACAATGGCTTTAGATTGATCTTCAGTGGCAAAATGTCTGATAAATGCACGGTCAATTTTTAGTTCAGTAAAGGGAATTTTTTGCAATTGACTAATGGAAGAATAGCCAGTGCCAAAATCATCAATGGACAGACCAAACCCCATAATTCGTAAGCGAGTCAGTATTTGCAAGGAATCCGTATCATCGGATACAAGACTGGTCTCAGTCAACTCTAGAATAATAGACTCTGTCGGTACCGAATGAATGTTACAACAAGACAACAAATAGTCTGGTAAGTTTTTATCCGACAATGACTTAGCAGAAATATTGACTGACAGACTCAAGCCGCTCGCCACCTCAAGAAACTGTTTAAAAGCAACTAATCCTTTAACTACAATAACTTTCGTTAAATGGTCTATCATTCCGTGCTGCTCTGCTAACGGGATAAACGTATCTGGTGGTATTACTTGTCCCTGAAAAGACCAACGAGCTAGCTGCTCAAAACCAATTAACCGCCCCCCAATTAAGTCCATTTTGGGTTGAAAATAAACCTCTATATCAGACTGCTCTATGGCCTCACGCAAACCATCCACCAGCACATCGTTCGTTGCCATTAACGGTTCATGTATCCGGTGCGGAGTTGGTGGACAAAATCCTTTTGGACGATCTGACTCCATAGACAACACTGAGATGAGATCAGTGACGGGGAACGGTTTTTGTAACACCCTATTAACCCGCAAACCATATTCGGTGGCAATTTGCTTGGCTGAATTTAACACCGACAAGTCAGAACCAGACAAGATAGAAATATTGGCATCACAGCCCTGCTCTTTTAAATACCCAAGGACTTGAAGACCGTCAAGCCCGGGAATATTCAGATCAAGTAATACATGGTCGAACTCAGCCAAATTAACACTTAATATATGCTCTCCGTTATTAATAACTTCACACATATCACCAGTATGTTTTAGCGTTGCATCAACGAACTGCGAAAACATTAAATCGTCATCTACTAATAGTATTTTTTTCATGCAAGTATCCGTCTAGCATTAAAGATAATTCCTTTGCCCTAATTGAAGCACTTTTTATAAAAAAAACAATACGTAATCTCAATATGTTCTGAAAAAAAACCGTTTTTTTCGTACAAGATATAACCAAAAAAAACAATCAAAAGACCTTATGGTTATATTTCAACCAATTTGAAAATATTATAAAAATCAACAATTAAACAAATTAAACAGATGTCATCAACAAAGTTATACACAGATTTAGTGGATAAGCGTTAGTACAATTGTAACAAGTGTTAACTTATTCAGGCATTCACTGAGTGTAATTGTGTTTTACAACCCTATTAATTAATCTCTGACTTGCGTATTATATTTATTTCATCAGTGCTTAGAAGAATTTCCTATGACAACAATATTCGGTATCAAAAACTGCGACAGTATTAAAAAAACGTTAACATGGCTAACCACTAATAACATCAGCCATCAGTTCCACGATTACCGAAAACAGGGGCTTTCAATGCAATTGTTGGAAGAAATAGAGCAACAACTGGGCTGGGAGCTGTTACTCAACAAACGTGGCACAACATATAGACAACTGAGTGATGCAGACAAAGACACGATGAATAGAGAAGCTGCGTTACAGCATATGCTTGCAGCACCGGCAATGATTAAACGCCCAGTGGTCATGCACAACGATCAATGGCAAGTCGGCTACAATGAGACTAAGTTACAGGAATTATTCCATGTATGATGTGTTAAGTTTGACTAAAGAACTGATTAACAGAGAGTCAGTAACACCAGAAGATAAGGGCTGTCAGCCACTGCTTGCTGGAATACTTGAACCCGTTGGTTTCAACAATGAAACCATGGTATTTGAAGATACAACCAACGCTTGGATGCGCAGAGGTACTGAAGCGCCATTATTTTGTTTTGCCGGCCATACTGACGTCGTGCCTGCAGGCAACCTTGAACATTGGCAGACGCCCCCTTTTGAAGCCACAGAAAAAGATGGTTATCTTTACGGTAGAGGTGCGGCTGATATGAAGGGAAGTTTGGCCGCCATGGTGATTGCAACAGAAGGTTTTGTTAAAAAGAACCCCAACCATAAAGGTTCAATCGCGTTTTTGATCACCAGTGATGAGGAAGGCCCTTTTATTAATGGCACCACTCGTGTTGTTGATACGTTAGAAGCGCGTAACGAAAAAATAGATTGGTGCCTTGTTGGTGAGCCCTCAAGTACTAAAGAAATTGGCGATATTATCAAGAATGGTCGTCGTGGCTCGCTGACCGGAGATGTCATAATAAAAGGGACTCAAGGTCACGTTGCCTACCCTCACTTGGCTAACAATCCGATACACGCGGTGGCACCGGCGATTGCTGAGTTGTCTCAACGCCATTGGGATAATGGCAATCAATATTTTCCCCCAACGAGCTTTCAAGTGTCAAACCTCAATGCCGGAACCGGGGCAGGTAATGTGATCCCAGGCGAGCTGAGCTTGTGTTTTAATTTTCGTTTTTCAACCGAAGTCACCGACCAACAATTAATAGTTGAAGTGGAACAGCTACTTAACAAACACAATCTTGATTATCAAATAAAGTGGACTCATAACGGGCAGCCGTTTATTACTGAAGCAGGTGCGCTGGTAAGTGCGACAGTGGAAGCGATACAAAAACATACAGATAGAACAGCCGAGCTATCAACCTCCGGCGGTACATCAGACGGCCGCTTTATTGCCCCTACAGGCGCACAAGTCATTGAATTGGGACCTGTTAATGCAACGATTCACAAGGTCAATGAGTGTGTTAATATAAGTGACTTAAAATTGTTAGCGGCAATCTACGAATCAATATTGGAAAATCTACTGGCATGAAACCAGATCAGTACCTAGGTATCGATGACAGCCACCTTGTGGACTTAAGTGGCGGCCATAGGTTAACAAAAAACACCCGTGACGCAATGCTATTAATGCAAGCTGCCGCAAGATCTGACGGTGTTGATCTAAGCATTGCCAGTAGCTACCGAGACTTCACCCGGCAATGTAGCATATGGAATGATAAGTGGTTAGGACATCGCACGGTGTATGACAGGCAAAATCAGCCAGTAGACATGAACCGCTTAAATGACATTGAAAAAATACATATGATCCTGAATTGGTCAGCCCTGCCTGGTACCAGTAGGCATCATTGGGGCACCGATCTAGACGTTTATGATATGGTTGAAACTAATGCCAGAAATCATACCCTGGCACTCACCCCTGATGAATACGCCTCAGGAGGCCCTTGTTATAAACTTCATCAATGGCTACAACACAACATGTCACGATTTGGTTTTTTTCAACCCTATCAACAACACTCTGGCGGTTATGCTGCAGAGCCATGGCATCTTAGTTATAAACAAGATGCCGCTAAGATTTATCAAGCTTACGACATCACGGCGCTAAAAAGCTTATTGCGTCAGCAAAATATCAAAGGCCTAACGACTGTCATCGCTCATATCGACGAAATCATAGAGCGTTTCGTATTGGCTACTGAACTGTCAGGGAAATAGAATTAGTATGAATATATGGTTTATTATTGGCATCATAGCATTCGTGATGCTGCTTATCCTTGGAAATATATTGCTGTTGAAAAGTAATACGCAATTCAGTTCCAGCTTGACTGAAAAAAATAAAGATGACGAACAATCAGACAAGTAGCGCCGTGATACCGACCTTAATGATCATTGGCTATGTTTGGCCAGAGCCGCGCTCATCAGCAGCCGGTACCAGAATGTTACAGTTGATTTCGACCTTCAAGGACGATGGCTGGCAAGTCATTTTCAGTTCACCCGCGCAGCCCACTGAGCATATGACATGTTTGGCTGACATAGGGGTAGAGAGCCGAAAAATAAATCTTAATTGCAGTAGTTTTGATGACTACATTCAAACGATCAATCCAACTGCCGTAATGTTTGATCGCTTTATGATGGAAGAACAATTTGCTTGGCGTGTGGAAAAGTATTGTCCACAAGCCTTGCGTATCCTAGATACCGAAGACCTGCACTTTCTCAGAGATGCAAGACACAAGGCAGTTAAGCAACAGCAAGAAGAGGATGAACAAACGATCACTTCTGACCTAGCACTGCGGGAGTTATCCGCTATATATCGTTGCGATATCACCTTGATTATTTCTAAAGTAGAAATGGCGCTACTGATTGAAAAATACAATATCCCAGCCAACATACTTCACTACATTCCCATATATGCTGAGCCTTGCGCACAGCAACAAGCAGATTATAGAGAACGGCAAGACTTTGTATTCATTGGTAACTTTAGACATGCGCCAAATTGGGATGCAGTATTGTATTTAAAGCAACAGATATGGCCACAGATCAGGCAACAGCTGCCTAAAGCTACGCTTAATATCTACGGTGCTTACCCACCTCCTAAAGCCACGCAACTTCATAACGAAAAACAGGGGTTCCTGGTGAAAGGCTGGGCGGATTCGGCACAGCAAGTCATCGCTGACGCAAAAGTTATGCTTGCCCCTGTGCGTTTTGGCGCCGGTCTCAAAGGCAAATTATTAGAAGCGATGCAATGGGGAACACCCAGTATTACATCGACAAAAGGCGCAGAAGGTATTGCAAACTCAGACCAATGGCCAGGTGTAGTGACTGATTCAGTACAGGAATTCGCTACTGCAGCGGTCAACTTACACAATGATAAGCAGCGTTGGCAACAAGCCCAATTGGCAGGTTCACGTTGTTTAGCCGAGCAATTTTCAAAACAACAACACGCACCGCAACTAATAGAGCGGGTAAACGTGTTACTAACGCGAACCACGGCACATCGTCAGGATAATTTGATTGGATTAATGTTGCGTCACCATTCACACAAAAGCACTCAATATATGGCGCAATGGATAGCAGCCAAAAATAGCTAGTAACCCCGCCCTCCGGTATAATCTAGCAACATCTCAACACTACTCACTTCGGGATAGGTTAATAATTGCCGATACAAACTGTAGAGGTCTTCATCGGCCTGTTTAAAAGCAACAGAATACCGTATGGCTGATGTTTTATGGGCAGTAGTATTTACCGGCCAGTCAGGTGTGAAAGAGGCATTACGCAAAGTCACAGTGAGAAATCCCGTTACCATAGCGGTTTCATATCGCGCAACGTCTATCACCGAATCTCCAGCCCTGATTTCTCCGGCCGAAACGAGAAAGACATTTTGATTAATCAGCCGCTTGGTTAGTTTTCGCTGAACAAATTCGTCATCACCCGATAATTGCGAATTAGTTTTGAACATACCGTAACAGCCGGTCAAATTTATCATCAAACAAAATAACGCTATGCTTCTAAAAACCATGGTTTGCGTCCACAAAAAATACACAGTAATAAGGAAAGCAGAGGATCATAAAGTACGCAAGCAATCTAATAGTCTAATCTGTACTGACAAACCTGACGTATTGTAAATATACTAATATACTAATGATTTGAATATGCACTTACGTTAGAGTGAAGAATTGGTATTATGGTGATAAATGATTGTAAAAAAATGAAATATTATGGATAGGATCCAGCATGCGTAAGCTTTTTTCAAGAAATAAACAATTCGTTAACCTCGTTTATTGCGTTGCTGTAATACCAATGATTAATGGGCTATCAGTCAATGCCCAAGAAGCGTCAAGCCGATTACAATGGCATGGACATTCTGCAGAAATTAAACGGCAACATCAGACTTCATCAGACAAAAAAGTCATTGCTCAGAAATACTTTCAATCACTTAACCAACAACCGGTTAGTCGACTACAAAGATCAGCAAATAACCAGTCGTTAAGCACTGCTGTATTGAAAACAATAAAGACCTCAAGAACAGGTTCAACGGTTGCCAATTATCAACGCAGATATGCAGGCTACAACATAATAAATAGGCCTTTTAGTCTGTTAATGGATACCCGCGATAGATTGCTAGTATCATCTGGACAAGCACCCAGTCCCACGGCTCGGGACGTAGATGGAAAATCATCTGACAAACACCTAGGCGCAATTACAACAGCATTTCATGCCATAACATCCACTCGCGACATAATAATAGAGAGCATCCGTGAGCAGCGCGTGATCGCCGACAGCAGCAGTAGTCAGTGGAAACTAGGTAAGGCCCCGAGAATAAAGCAAGTATACTACGACACTGGGCACACACTGTTACCCGCGGCCTATATTGAAATAGATGTTACCAACACCGAAAGCAACAAACGTGTCTATCGCGCGTTTACCATAGAGCTCAACAAATTAACGATATTACAACAGCACTCACTCAGCGCCCACGCAGATGAATTTAGCTATCGTGTTTATGCTAACCAAGATGGCAGCCCCTATCAGGGACCACATGGCAATATATTACCGATCTTAACCGAGCCAGAATCAGAGCTCGAATTATTACTGTCTACGCCAATTATTCAGGCCCCCCTGCGGTCATTGTCACGTTATCCACAACTCAGCACATTGGACCCATGGTTACCGCCAACAGCCACCACTACTTCAGGTAACAATGTTATCGCATATGCCGATATTGTCAGTCCAAACGGTCTAAACGATAACGATATTATTGCAAACACAAGTTCCGACTTTACCTTTGATTATCAACTCCAAGAAAATCAAAGCCCTTTAGCCGAAGATGCAGTAAAAGCTGGGGTTGTAAACATTTTCTACCTGACAAACTACCTGCATGACTACTTTTATGATTACGGTTTTGATGAATTAGCGGGTAACGCGCAACAGGACAATTACGAACGAGTACCGTTAGATTTTTCATCTGATGTAGACGGCGATCCCACCAACAATGATCCGCTATTGGCACAAACTCAAGATTACACTGGCATGAACAATGCGAGTATGTATACACCCGCCGACGGTACATCACCTGAAATGCAAATGCATCTTTACCAATTTAGCAATGTAGCCATTACCTTTCCCAACAGTATCGAACCACTCTATCAAATTCAGAGCTCAAGCTTCGGTGACAGCGAATTTGCCAATATTAGCGGCCGTCTAGTACGCTTTGAAACCGCTGCTTTGAATAATCAGAATTTAGCCTGTTCAATTGAAAACCAAGGCAATAATTTGGCTGGCAATATTGTATTGATAAACCGAGGTGAGTGCTTATTTACCGAAAAGGTAAAGCTTGCTCAAAATGCAGGTGCCATTGCTGCATTAATTGCCAACAATGACAGCAGTACCAGCGCCCCCTCACCAATGGGAGGCTCTGATGCAACAGTGACCCTGCCCAATATGGGTATCAATTATGCCGACGGGCAACGCCTCTACAACCTTATTGATAGCGGTCAAGGGGTGACTCTGTCAATTACTTCAGGGCTGCGAGATAGCGCCTTTGACAATGGGATTATTGCCCATGAATGGGGGCATTACATAACTAACCGCATGATTGGTGACGGTAGTGGACTACTCAATGCCCAAGGTGGCGCACTTGGCGAAGGATGGGGAGATTTTCATTCCCTACTACTCATTGCTGACGAACAGCAGGCCAGTTTGCCAAATAACGACAAATTTCAAAACGGGTACGCCATTGGCACTCACGTCGAAGCCTTTTACGCTGGTATTAGACGTGTGCGTTACAGCACAGACATGACAATCAATCCACTAAGATTTCGTCATATCAGCGATAATGCGGGGACTGATGTTGGACTTAGAGCAACCAGCAACGTGTCACCCCATGATGCAGGTGAAGTTTGGGCCAGTATGTTATGGGATAGTTATGTCGCATTGATTAATCAGCACGGTTTTGTGGCAGGCAAACACAAAATGTCCAGTTATCTGGTATCAAGCTATGCTATCACTCCTCTTGACCCAACCTATGTTGAAGCAAGGGACGCGCTACTTGCCAGCGCTTATGCCAGCGATGAAAACGACTATTTATTAATGCTGGCCGCATTTGCTAGACGTGGCTTAGGCTTAGGGGCCAAAGCCCCCGATAGATACAGCACCACCCTATCTGGCGTAATTGAGTCAGAGCTAACTGAACTCAAGGCTGCTGAATTAGTGAGCCATACCATTACTCATGATATAGATACGGGTATCTATCCCTCCTGTGATGCAGATGGCGTGTTAGACATTAATGAAACCGCAAGTATCACACTCAAGGTTAACAATATTGGTAATCAAATAATTAATGGACTGACGGCTACCGTCAGCAGTCAAAGCGATCACAATGTTAGTTTTGAAAATAGTGGCACCATAACGTTTCCGTCGTTACCGCGATTGGCGACGACTTCTAGCCAACCACTAAATTTTTCGCTGTTAACAGCGGACCCTAATTCAACATTGGAGTTGACTGTAAGTTTTACTCATGTTGATCCGTCAGTACAAGTACCGGAACCATTCTCAATTAGTTTAACGGTTAACGTTGATTATTTACTAGACGGCAATACGGCATCAGTACAAACGGATAATATGGAAGATGTAACATCAAAGTACAACTGGCAAGAGAACTTGGTCACTGCTAATACTGAGTCAACAAGCCTTCAATCATTAGTGCCTCCGACATTTACTATGCAATCATCCAATAATCAACTAGGCCAGTCCGTTATGTTTCTAGAAAACCCAGGTTATAGCGCTGACGTGTCCATGGAAAGCCAACCATTCACCCTTGCGGATGATGTCCCTTTTATCCTTTCATTCTGGCATGCCTATGACATTGAGCAAGATTACGATGGCGCCGTGATTGAGATAAAAATTAACGATGGTATATGGCAGGACGTCACCCAAGCTGGCGGCATATTTGTTACGGGTTATGACAGTGAAATTATTAGCAACCCACTGCAACCAATCGCAGGCAGACGTGCTTTTACAGGGACAAACCTATTTGGTGGCAATGAGGCTATTAGCTTCGGTGACAACTTACAAGGACAAACGGTACAACTGAGGTTTAGAATGTCGAGTGATGAATACCTCGGCAATCAAGGATGGTGGCTAGACAACATAAGATTAGACGGTATCGCCAGCCCAGTGTTCTTTGAGGCTGTGGATGGTAGTTCGGTCGCCTGCCCAGCAACAGCTTTAAACCTTGCCATCACAGAACAAAACACGGTGGCCTTCGCGGGTGAAAGCATCACCCTTACTGCAGAAATTGTGAGCACAGATTTGGCCCAAGTAACGACACAATGGCAACAAACAAGTGGACCTAATGTTGCACAGTGGTCAGCTGATAAAACCAGTCTCTCATTGGTACTTCCCAACGTCACAGAGCAACAAACTGTGACCATTACACTCATAGGCGAGTTAAATGGTATTGAGATACAGGCCATCGCGTTAATTACGGTATTACCATCATTGACTATAGCCATTGATACTGTGCCCAATATTAATGAGAGTAGCCTAACAAGTTTAACCGCATCAACTAACATCAGCGACCAACCCATCGTGTATCAATGGACACAAATCAGCGGCATAGGGGCAACATTGAATAATACCGCACAAGCAACGGTTACTGTAACTACGCCTTCAGTACTGCAAACGGAAATAGCAGGATTTACCGTTACTGCGAGCTTATTTGGTCAAACCGCTGCAGCCTCAACAACGATGACAATCAATAACAACCTTCCATTGGGTCTAATAGTGCCAATAAATATCACACTAACAGAGAATACCAACACCACATTACAAGCCACTGTCACTGGTGATAATGGCGAGGCCCCAATTACTATTAATTGGCAACCCCAGAGTACCAACATCAGTGTCAGCAGTGATAATCAGACCAGTATCCTATTAGGTGCCAATGAAGTATCAGAAAATACCACAGCCACCCTTATTGCGATGGTTACCAACGGCACTGAGCGTATTGAACAACGTATTACCATTAACATTTCCGATAGCGATGATAGTGATAGCACTAATATTGTCAACTCTACGGATAATGATAACGCACGCAATGATAATAGCGGCGGTGGCAGCTTAAATCTGCTAGTAGTTTTATGGCTAACAGGGTTTGGTTTACAGCGAAGACGTAAAATACCCCATTAACTGAGCAACAAATGTCCAGTTAAACAAAACAGCATTGGGGAAATCCAATAACTATGATACTCTTAGACAACATTGGGGGTTCCCATCACTGAATCTGGGGCAGATTAGGATTCGACGGGATACACGAAACCCAAGGTGCATGTCGAGG
>JBELHI010000030.1:0-23666 GCA_042091475.1 Alteromonadaceae bacterium | reverse complement strand
AGTCTTTGGAGCGGGTGAGTTAGTGCCCGGTTTTGAAGTGTTTGATGCTGTGGCAGAGGGAACCGCTGAGATGGGGCATGCGGCCGCCTACTATTGGAAAGGTAAAATGCCGGCGGCGCCAATTTTTACCGCAATACCTTTTGGTATGAATGCGACTGAGATGAACGCTTGGCTTCATTATGGCGGTGGTATGGAAATGTGGCGTCAACTTTATAAACCTTTTGGCGTTATTCCGTTTGCAGGTGGTAATACGGGCGTACAAATGGCTGGCTGGTTTAAAAAAGAGATCAACAGTATCGACGATTTAAAAGGCTTGAAAATGCGTATCCCTGGTTTGGGAGGAGAGGTTCTTAAAAAAGCGGGTGGAGTGCCTGTCACTCTAACAGGTGGTGAATTGTTTACCGCCCTTCAATCAGGCGCTATTGATGCCACAGAGTGGGTTGGTCCACATAATGACTTAGCCTTTGGCCTGCATAAAGCTGCTGATTATTACTACTATTCCGGTTGGCATGAGCCTGCTGCAATGCTTGAGTTCACTGTTAATGAAGTCGCTTTTGCATCGCTTCCCGCTGACCTACAGAAGATTGTCGAAGTGGCAACTCGCGCTGTCAATCAAGATATGTGGGATGAATACACGGCAAAAAATAATACCGCAATGAATATTTTGTTAGAAAAGCACGGTGTCGCAATGAGACCCTTTCCTGAGGATGTCGTGACTGCACTGAAATATTATTCGCAACAAGTGTTGCAAGAACAAGTTGCCGCTGATAGTACTTTTGCTAGTGTTTATGCATCCTATCAGGCATTTCAAACCGCTGTTTCGGAGTATCACAAAATCTCTGAACAAGAATATTACATTAATCGCGGTCAATAACAGGCGTTAGTAAAGCTGTTCCGATTTGTTGTTGAGTAAAAATTGATTACACTTCACGGATTCAAATAAGGGTGGCATCTGCAATGTTTCCACCGACTAGTACAGAGGAAAAAATTATGGTCATTAAGCCAAAGGTGAGAGGCTTCATTTGCACGAACGCGCACCCCGTCGGTTGTGCAGAAAATGTAAAGCAACAAATTCAATACGTAGAAGCAAAAGGGAGTCGTAGCAATGGCCCCAAAAATGTTTTAGTACTTGGCTGTTCCACCGGTTACGGTTTAGCGTCTCGCATAGTGTCTGCTTTTGGTTATGGTGCCAATACCTTGGGTGTGTGCTTTGAGAAAGCGCCTACCGAACGCAAAACTGGCACTGCTGGTTGGTATAACACTTCGGCTTTTCATGCTCAGGCTGAGGCTAAAAACGTTTATGCAAAGACCCTTAACGGAGACGCATTCTCAGACGACATGAAACAACAAGTGGTAGAGACTATTAAGGCTGACTTGGGACAGATTGATTTGGTCATCTACAGTCTTGCCTCACCGCGACGAACCGATCCACGAACTGGAGAAACGTTCAAATCAACATTGAAGCCTGTTGGTCAGGCTTACACGACTAAAACGTATGATACTGACAAAGACAAGGTGCACGAAGTCTCTTTAGAACCGGCAAACGATGAAGAAATTGCAAATACTGTAAAGGTTATGGGCGGCGAAGATTGGGAGTGGTGGTTATCGGCTCTAGCTGAAGCAGGTGTGTTGGCTGAAAATTGTAAAACTACCGCTTATACCTATATTGGCAAGGAATTAACGTGGCCGATTTATGGGCAGGCGACGATTGGTAAAGCTAAGGAAGACCTTGATCGCGCAGCTTCGTCGATCATGAAAGACCACAATGAACTTAACATTACCGCCTACGTGTCATCGTTGAAAGCATTGGTAACACAAGCTTCATCGGCAATACCTGTCATGCCTTTATACATTTCTTTGATTTATAAAGTAATGAAAGAGGAAGGTACTCACGAGGGATGTATCGAACAAATTTATGGTTTGTTTACTCAAAAGTTGCTCTCTGATTCACCGATTACGGATGAGGTTAATCGGCTTCGTATGGATGGAAAAGAGACCAATGATGCAACCCAGGCTAAAATAAAGGCCTTGTGGGACCAAGTGACTCAAGAGAACTTTCATGACTTAAGTGATTACGCTGGTTATAACCGTGAATTTCTTAATTTGTTCGGGTTTAACTTCGAGACTGTTGACTATGAATCAGAGGTCAATCCTATCACTTCTTGGTAGCGTTTAGAACGCGCGTAAAATGAGCGGGGGAGTTTTAATCCCCCCTTAATCACGGTACTCATCTCTCAGATCATTGTCGTCAATAGATCACCAAGTCTGCCTGATTGCTATTTCTCCCATTGATTATCAAGCTATTATTTTTCACGTCTTTCTTTATTGAACTTTTGTCTACAGTCAGGGTAAAAACCCTAGATTCTGTGTGTCATTCTATGATAATATTCGCCCGCAATTTTCTGCAACCTTGACCCATTGATTCAAGGCAAAGCAGTTTGTTGTCGATGACAAACATGTAACGACTGCATTTTATGGCAGACCGAGAGTGAAGCCGTGACATGTTTTTTATTTTTTTAAATTAATAGTGCGATTGCTTATGATAAAACTGAAAAAAGGGTTAGATCTCCCAATCTCAGGTGCGCCGAGCCAGCAGATCCATAATGGAAATGCGATATCTCGAGTTGCGGTTTTGGGAGAAGAGTATATCGGTATGCGGCCAACCATGATGGTAGCCGTTGGTGATACTGTGAAAAAAGGCCAAGGCTTGTTCGAAGACAAGAAAAACCCTGGCGTTATATTCACTGCACCAGTTGCCGGTAAGGTAGTTGAAATTAACCGCGGTGCAAAGCGTGTGCTGCAATCAGTGGTTGTTGAACTTGAGGGCGAAGACGAAATTACGTTTACAGCTCACGCTGCAGAAAGCTTATCCGGTATAGATGGCGAAGTCGTCGAAAAACAGCTAGTTGATTCTGGTCTGTGGGCAGCTATCAGAGTCCGTCCATTCAGCAAGGTACCAGCTATTGGCTCAAGACCTTCATCAATATTTGTCAGTGCTATGGATACCAATCCATTAGCGGCGAACCCAGAAGTTATTATTGCTGATAATCAAAGCGCGTTTAACAACGGTTTGGCTGTTCTTTCCAACCTCACTGACGGTTCAGTGCATGTGGTGAAAGCCGCGTCGGGTGATTTATCCAGTGACGTTGCCGGTACTGAATTACATATGTTCGATGGCCCTCATCCGGCAGGTTTAGTCGGTACTCACATTAATTTCATTGATGCAGCGGGTGCTGGTAAACAAGTATGGCATGTTGGTTATCAGGATGTTGTTGCGATTGGCGAACTCTTTACCACTGGTAAGATAAACTCAAATCGTGTTGTATCATTAGGCGGTCCAGGTACTACTAACCCTCGCTTAGTGAGAACGATTGTTGGAGCTAGCCTAGAGCAAGTTCTTGCTGGTGAAATTACCGAAAGTAATGAGGTGCGTGTCATTTCTGGTTCTGTGTTACACGGTACCAACGCCAGTGGCCCTCATGCTTACCTAGGGCGTTATCACAACCAAGTGTCAGTGCTTGCGGAAGGGCGTGAAAAAGAATTATTTGGATGGATAACACCGGGAGCTGAAAAGCACTCAGTGACACGCGCATATTTGGGGCACCTTAGTCCCAAGCGTCTATTCAATATGACAACAACAACCAACGGTTCTGATCGTTCAATGGTTCCAATTGGTAACTACGAACGTATTATGCCAATGGACATATTACCAACGTTGTTGTTAAGAGATCTGATCTCAGGTGATACTGATGGTGCACAAACACTTGGATGTCTAGAATTAGACGAAGAAGATTTAGCATTGTGCTCTTACGTATGCCCTGGTAAGTACGATTTTGGTCCAATCTTACGAGATTGTTTAACTACCATCGAGAAGGAAGGTTAATCATGGGACTTAAGGCTTATTTAGAAGAAATCGAACCACATTTTGAACCTGGCGGAAAACACGAAAAATGGTACGCACTGTATGAAGCTGTTGCGACCGTTTTTTATACCCCTGGTAAAGTCACAAAATCGGGCACACACGTTCGCGATAGTATCGACTTAAAACGTATTATGATCATGGTATGGATGGCAACATTCCCAGCTATGTTCGTGGGTATGTACAACATCGGTTTACAAGCTCAAGATGCCGTTGCCGCAGGTGCAGGTGTGTTACCTGATGCTTGGCAAGCAGGCTTGTTTAGTTTGTTTGGTGGTGACCTAGCGCAAGCAGGCACATTAGGCTTAATGGCTTACGGCGCATGTTTTTTCCTACCTATTTACGCCACCACGTTTGTTGTTGGTGGTTTCTGGGAAGTATTGTTTGCATCAGTGAGAAAGCATGAAGTTAATGAAGGGTTCTTTGTGACTTCAGTACTGTTTGCACTAACACTGCCGGCGACTATACCTTTATGGCAGGTTGCGCTTGGAATTACTTTCGGGGTTGTTATCGCCAAAGAGATCTTTGGTGGAACCGGTCGTAACTTCTTAAACCCAGCATTGTCTGGCCGCGCATTCTTGTATTTTGCTTACCCAGCACAAATCTCGGGTGACGCTATCTGGACTGCTGCAGACGGCTACTCAGGGGCAACAATGCTAAGCCAAGCCGCGAGCGGTACCCTAGACTATGCATTAAATGCACAGTGGTGGGATGCGTTCTTTGGTTTTGTACAAGGTTCAGCTGGTGAAGTTTCAACTTTGGCTATTGCTTTAGGTGGACTTGCATTAATTTATTTCCGCATAGCATCGTGGCGTATAGTGTCTGGTGTCTTTGTTGGCATGGTATTATTCACCTTGCTACTCAATTCTGTTGGCAGCGAAACGAATTCGATGTTCGCTATGCCTTGGTACTGGCATTTGGTTACAGGTGGCTTCGCCTTTGGTATGTTCTTCATGGCTACTGATCCAGTATCGGCCTCATTCACCAACAAAGGTAAATGGTTGTACGGTGCAATGATTGGGATGATGTGTGTATTGGTACGCGTACTAAACCCAGCATTCCCTGAAGGCATGATGCTCGCGATTTTATTCGCCAACTTATGGGCGCCATTATTCGACTATTTTGTTGCGCAAAAGAATATCAAGCGGAGGGTTGCTCGTGTCGGCTAATAAAGAAACATTTGGAAAAACTGTGGGTATTGTTTTGGCTGTGTGTCTTGCATGCTCGGTCGTAGTGTCAAGTGCTGCCGTTGGTCTTCGCAGTTTGCAACAGACCAACGAGAAACTCGATAAACAAACCAATATCCTCGAGGCTGCGGGTTTACTGAGCCAAGCTAATGGCGATATTGCCACTACTTACGGTAAGTTTGTGCAGGAGAAGTACGTTGATTTGGCGACTGGCCAATACGTTGATAAAGATCAAGGCTACGACATGTATAAAGCGGCACGCGACCCTGCACAAAGCAGTGCAGTCGAAAACAGTGCTGGTTTTTCCCGTCGCGCGGATGTAGCTAGTATTTTCGTTGTTAAAAACGAAGCCGGCGAAACCGTTCGTTACGTATTACCGGTACACGGTAATGGTCTTTGGGACCTTATGAAAGGTTTCTTAGCGGTTGATAACGACGGCCAAACAGCGCGTGGATTGGTTTATTACCAACACAAGGAAACACCAGGATTGGGTGGCGAAGTTCAAAACCCAGCGTGGAAAGCTAAATGGGATGGAAAGCAACTATTCCGCAATGGCGAAGTTGCTATCCAGGTTAAGAAGAATGTTGCCGCCGATGATAACTATGCCGTTGATGCACTATCTGGTGCAACCCTGACCAGTAATGGTGTGCAAAACACATTGAATTTCTGGTTAGGCGCTGAGGGCTTTGGCCCTTTCCTAAGCATTTTGAAGACAGGAGCTTAAGATATGGCTGATGTTAAAGAAACAAAAAAGGTTCTGTTCGGGCCGATCTTAGCGAGCAACCCGATCGCACTACAGATACTTGGTATTTGTTCTGCGTTAGCAATTACAACAAAGCTCGAAACTGCTTTGGTTATGTCATTGGCGCTTACTGTAGTAACCGCTTTTTCAAACCTTTTCATATCGATGTTAAGAAATTATATTCCGTCTAGTGTTCGGATTATTATTCAGATGACAATCATTGCTTCATTGGTAATTGTTGTTGACCAGGTGTTGAAGGCTTACTCGTATGCAGTGGCAAAAGAGCTGTCGGTGTTTGTCAGCTTGATCATTACCAACTGTATCGTAATGGGACGTGCCGAAGCATACGCTATGAAGAACCCTCCCATGATGAGCTTCATGGATGGTATTGGTAACGGTCTAGGTTACTCTTTCATACTCGTTACAATAGGCACAATTAAAGAGCTTGCCGGTTTTGGTACGATTTTAGGATTTGAGATATTACCACTGGTGCAAAATGGTGGCTGGTATCAAGGTAACGGTCTGTTGATTCTACCATTCAGTTCATTCTTCTTGATTGGTGGCATGATTTGGTTCATCCGTACTATTCGTCCTGAACAAATTGAGCCAAAGGAGTAATTGGTAATGGAACATTATTTAAGTTTATTCATCAAGACCATATTTGTTGAGAACATGGCACTGTCGTTGTTCTTGGGAATGTGTACTTTTCTTGCGGTATCTAAGAAAGTAAAAACCTCTATGGGCTTAGGTGTCGCTGTTATTGTGGTATTGGGAATCGCTGTACCGGTTAATACATTGATTTACTCGAACATTCTAGCGCCAGGCGCGCTTGCGTGGGCAGGTTTTTCAGATGTTGACTTAAGCTTTTTGAGCTTTTTGACCTTCATTGGCGTAATTGCTGCGTTGGTACAAATTTTAGAAATGGCGTTAGATAAATTTATGCCAGCTTTATACAATGCTCTAGGGATATTTCTTCCGTTAATTACGGTTAACTGTGCCATTTTTGGTGGGGTCGCTTTTGCGGTTCAGAAAGAATATAACTTTACAGAGAGCGTCGTTTACGGTGTCGGTAGCGGTATTGGTTGGGCGTTAGCGATAACCTTGCTTGCAGCAGTACGAGAAAAGCTTAAGTACGCAGACATGCCTGAAGGTATGCGTGGTTTAGGCTCGGTATTTATGACTGCTGGTTTAATGGCATTAGGTTTCCAGTCGTTTACTGGCATATCCCTATAATTCCAAAGGAGTTCGAATAATATGAATCAAATTGAGATTTATTTAGGCGTTGGAATGTTTATTGCCATTGTATTGGCATTAGTATTGATCATTCTTTTTGCAAAGTCGAAATTGGTACCTTCTGGTGAAGTGACTATTTCAATCAACGGTGACCCAGATAAAGCGATAACCGCGCAACCTGGTGATAAGCTTTTAGGTGCGCTTGCCAATGCTGGAATTTTTGTGTCATCTGCTTGTGGTGGTGGTGGTTCTTGTGGTCAGTGCCGTGTTGACGTTAAAGACGGCGGTGGCGAAATACTTCCGACTGAACTTGACCACATTTCCAAGCGAGAAGCCAAAGAGGGTTGTCGTTTATCGTGTCAGGTATCTATCAAACAGGACATGGATATCGAATTAGAAGACGAAATCTTTGGTATCAAAAAGTGGGATTGTTCGGTTATTTCAAATGACAACAAAGCGACCTTTATCAAAGAATTGAAACTCGGCATTCCAGCTGGTGAAAGCGTTCCGTTCCGCGCGGGTGGTTACATTCAAATTGAAGCGCCAGCTCACCATGTCAAATACAGCGAATTTGAAATTCCAGAAGAGTATCGCGGTGATTGGCAACGTTTTGGATTCTTTGACATTGAGTCAAAAGTTGATGAAGAAACTATCCGTGCGTATTCAATGGCCAACTATCCTGAAGAAGAGGGTATTATTATGTTGAATGTGCGTATTGCTACGCCGCCACCTAATAATTTATCACTTCCTGCGGGTAAAATGTCATCGTTCATCTGGAGCCTTACAGAGGGCGACTCGGTTACAATTTCTGGTCCGTTTGGTGAGTTCTTTGCGAAAGACACTGACGCTGAAATGGTGTTTGTTGGTGGTGGAGCTGGTATGGCACCAATGCGTTCACACATATTTGACCAAATGCGTAGGGTGAAAACAGACCGTAAAGTAACATTCTGGTATGGAGCTCGTTCGTTGCGTGAGATGTTCTATGTTGAAGATTTTGACATGTTGCAAGACGAAAATGATAACTTCAACTGGCACGTAGCCTTGTCAGACCCGCAACCCGAAGACAATTGGGAAGGGCATACAGGTTTTATTCACAACGTATTGCTAGAGAATTACCTGAAAGACCATCCGGCACCTGAAGACTGTGAGTTTTACATGTGTGGTCCGCCGATGATGAACGCTGCTGTTATCAACATGCTCAAGGACTTGGGTGTTGAGGATGAAAATATCCTGCTTGATGACTTTGGTGGCTAATAGCGACTTATCACGGTGAAATAAGGGGGGCTTACAGTCCCCTTTATTGTTTTAATAGTGCATTGTTTGAGGAACGTTGATGAAGAGCTTTTCAGTGTTAGTCGTGGCAATATTACTGTTGGCATGTGGACAACAGCCAACAGAACCATTGGTTCATTTGCAAGGGCAAACAATGGGTACTACCTACAATATTAAGTATTGGTCCGCAAACACCTTAGAGCAGAAACAGGTGCATGCTGCTATCGATAATGCGTTGTTGAAAGTAAATCAACAGATGTCGACGTATATCCCTGATTCAGAGTTAATGATGCTCAATCATTGGGCGACATCTGAGCCTTATGCAGTATCCCCTGAATTAGCTTTGGTCCTCAAAGAATCGGAACGGCTATATCATTTTAGCGACGGCCTACTAGACGTAACCGTTGGTCCTTTGGTTAATATTTGGGGCTTTGGGCCTCAGGCTAGTCGTGAAAAAGTGCCCACTCAAGCAGTACTTGACGAGGCAAAGGCTAACGTTGGTTTTGAACAAATTAGCTTGAGTGCGGACTCAGTGACTAAATATAATCCGGATACGTTTATCGACCTTTCCACCATTGCCAAAGGTTATGGAATTGATGTGGTGGCTGAGTATTTATTATCTCAGGGGGTAAATAACTTTTTGGTAGAAATTGGTGGCGAGTTAAGATTGTCAGGCCGAAAATCTGATGGTAATACGTGGAAAGTAGGTATAGAAAAACCAGTCGCGAATACTCGTGATTACCAGCAGCTTATCACAGTCGGAGACAATGCTATTGCAACCGCGGGCGATTATCGAAATTTTTTCGAGGTTGATGGTAAACGTTTTTCTCATTTACTAAATCCCAAAACGGGGCAACCCATAGAACATTTTTTAGCGTCTGTTACTGTTGTTAGCCCAAGCAGTATGACCGCAGATGGCCTTGCTACAGCCTTTATGATTATGGGGGCTGAAAAATCCAAAGCTTTGGCCGATAAACATGGTATTGCAATGTATTTAATTGAAAAAGTAGATGGACAATTTGTGGTATATTACACCAACGAATTTGCCGACTACTTGGTAAATAAAGGTAATTGATATGATAACATTTGTACTTTCGTTTGGTTTTTTTGTACTGATGTTTGCAGCAATGGCTGTTGGCTATCTAGTGCAAGAAAAATCAATAGCGGGTAGTTGCGGTGGTCTTGGTGCTGTTGGTGTTGAGAAAGCTTGTGACTGTCCAGAGCCCTGTGATAGACGCAAAGCGAGACAAGAACGCGAAGAAATCCGTAAAGAGAAAATTACACAATGGCAGAATAATAAGATTCTTTAATTTCGAATCTGGCTAAAACCCCAGTATCATCAGCCGATTAATGATAGACGTAACTATTATTTTGTAAACTTTTGCTGTTGGGGGCTCCATGTTTAAAGACCGTTCAATTTCGTTTCGTTTAATTATTGGCGCATTGTCCACTGTTGCCACCGTATTGTTTTTTTACGGTATCTTCCAAGTAAATTCGGTTCGCAATCAGACACAGTCCAATGTGATCCATAACGTCCAACAGTTAACTCAGTCGAATGCCAATGAGATCAAAGGTTTCTTTGAAGCTAAGGCACAGATAGTACACACTCTATTTAAATCCCCTCAAGTTGTTGAGTGGTTCGATAACTATAATGAGCGCGGTGGTGATCTATCTAACGATACTACCTACGCCAAGATAGAAGATTATTTCAAAACGATTAGTAACCACGATAGCGCGGTTAAAAGTGTATTCTTTGGCTCTGCCAATACCTTTGAATATTTTGACCTAGAGGGACGTTATAACGATCTGACCTATTTTACTAATCGTCGTCCTTGGTGGCAGGAGGTCATCAATAAAAATCGACTTTATGTGTCTAATCCCGCGGTTGATGCTAATGATGGCTCAATATCAGCCACCGTGAAAGGCGTTGTAAACCACAATGGTCGATTCATTGGTGTAGGTGGCATGGATATCCTGATTAAGACCATCGGCGAGGAGTTACTGTCAACGATCAAGTATCAAAACGTGGGCCATGCCTTCTTGGTCACTGACGAGGATGTTTTGGTTTATTTCCCGGGTTTCTCAAAACAATTTCCGCCAGGCAGTAAATTATCCAGTGTTGACGCAAATTTCCCATCCGCCAACGGTTTTAATGAGTTAAGTCGAGTCATTCAAACAAACAACGACAGGGTGACGACAGTGTCTTGGAAAGGGCAGGCGTTTCAAGTGGTGTATGCACAAGTACAAAGTGACTTCCCCTATATGTCTTGGAAACTCGGTTTTATGGTACCCGTCAGCGTCATTCAAGCGCCCGTAGATACTGCAACTTACTCGACCGTGCTTTACATCTTTATTTTATTACTTATCGTTGCTATTGCAATTTATATAATCAGTCAATCTGCATTAAAGCCGTTGAAAAATGTGTTAGCTGCTATGACTGAAATATCCCGTGGTAATGGCGATTTAACGCAGCGGATCGACATCAAGCGCCGGGACGAAGTGGGTCAGTTAGCCGAAGAGTTTAACTTTTTTGTGAGTAAGATCTCAGCACTGGTGAAACGCAATCAAACGGTAAGTTTTGATGTTGTAGCGTCAACTGATTCACTGGCTAAGTTAAGTGCAAGTAATACCGAACTTATTCGTCGAGAAAAGCAAGAAGTCGAAGTGTTTGCCAATGCCACACGTGAAATGGCTGAAACCAGTCTTAACGTTTCTCAGAATACTGAACAAGCAATGTCAGCCTCAAATGACGTCAAAAACACGGTTGACGAAGGTAGCCAAGTCGTTACTACTGTGGTGAGTGATATTCATCAACTTGCGAGTCACATTGGACATTCAGTGTCGGCCGTTGATGATCTTGCCAATGAAAGCCAGAAAATTGGTGAAGTGCTTGAGGTTATTACGGGTATTACAGAGCAAATTAATCTCCTCGCGCTTAACGCGGCGATAGAAGCCGCTCGCGCGGGCGAGCAAGGCAGAGGCTTTGCGGTGGTGGCAGATGAGGTAAGAACGCTTGCCAGTCGCACCAGCGACTCGACAGAGAGTATTAAACAGATTATCAATCAGTTACAGGCAACGGCACAGAATGCCACTCATTCAATGACAGCGAGTAACCAGCAGGTTGAATTAAGCGTTTCACAAGTGGCAAAGATCGAAAGCGTATTAAGCACCACAAAAGAGGCCATTGATGGTATTCAGCAACAGGTACACAACATTGTAGCCGCTAATACACAACAGGCCCAAATTGCCTCTACGTTAGCTGAAAATGTCACTAAGGTGACCGAGTTAGCAGATCAGATGGTTAAAGAAGGTGACACGGTTGATAATGAGATTAATCACCTCGATGGCTTGTCTTCGCAATTGAGTGATAGCATCGCTCAATTCAAAGTTTAACCATGGTCAATTCCTTGAATTGAATGGGGTCTGTATGAGATACTGTTTTAATATACAGTATCTGTTTTGATATCCATTGTAATGAACAAATTTATTCATGTTGATCTTGATGCGTTTTTCGCGTCAGTTGAATTACTTGATAAACCACAACTGCAAGACATGCCCGTTGCTGTCGGTGGTAATAAAGATCGCCGCGGTGTGCTAACTACGTGTAATTATATCGCCCGTCGCTTTGGTATCCGCTCAGCAATGGCAACCCAATTAGCCTTGAAAAAATGCCCTGAGTTAATTGTTTTACCTGTGCGAATGTCGGTTTACAAAGAATATAGCCAAATTATACAAGGTATTTTTCGCCAGTTTACCCCAGTGATTGAGCCTCTTTCTTTAGACGAAGCCTATTTGGACGTGACCGCCTGTCAGCAGTTCGGAGGCTCTGCGACATTAATAGCTGAAGCGATCCGGCAGCAAATTTATGATGAGACAGGTCTTACCGCGTCGGCTGGTATAGCACCATTAAAATATTTGGCCAAAGTCGCCTCAGATGTCAATAAACCCAACGGACAATGCGTGATCTCTCCGTCACAGGTACAAGCCTTTATTGATGATATGCCTTTAGAACGTATTCCTGGCGTTGGAAAAGTGACTTTAGCCAAGTTACATGCTCATAATCTTTATAATGGCAAAGATATTCGGCAGACAGGACAGCAACAATTATATCGACAATTCGGCAAGTTTGGTGATGTACTGTGGCGACGTTGTAACGGAATTGATGAGCGTGGCGTGGTAACCTCGAGGATACGAAAGTCGATAGGTGTGGAACGGACTTTTTCTAGCGATACTAGCGATAGAGATTCGCTGTTAAAAATACTCAATGACAGTTTAATACCAGAGCTTAATCAACGGATTGGTAAGGCTGAAGCAAGTGGCAATATCAACAAATTAGTGTTGAAAGCTAAATTTAGCGATTTTCAACAAATCACACGAGAGACCCAGCATAGTTTGGTGTCGAAGGATATATTGATTCATTTACTCGACGTAGCCTTAGGAGAACGTCCTAACACGCCCCTAAGGTTATTGGGGATTTCGGTAGGGTTAACTCAAAAAGCTAACCCTCAAATGACGTTAGACGTCTAAACCTGAATAGCTAACGCACGCACACTGACAATGTAAGCAGCCCATTATGAATGTTGTTTAAGCCATTCTGCGACACTCGGAAAGTGGTCTTTTTCAGCACTTGGGTGAGTCAACATATTGATATGGTCATAGTCGTGTTGATTGCCTTGTTTCTTGGCTAGTAACGAAAATTTAAATTCTTTACTGTCAGCAACACACTCGTAGGCAAAACGTTTCACGTCGCGGGGGTGCCCCAGTACGCCATCCTTTTTGGCTGCGATGTGCCATATCGGAGGCCAATCAAGCTTTTGAGCAGCGTCTGCGTAATTAAACTGGTCATTAGGATCTTGCCAACGGCTGGGTTTCACCCAAGCAATACTATCACGAAGACTGGCCACGGTTTCACTATCACTGCCAATACGCAGTTTTAAAGCATCTAGGTAACCCGCTTTCGCAGCGAGTTTGGGGGCAAGATACTTCCAAACAAAATCAACCTTCAACCAACGTTCTGGGTTGTGTACACTGACACTTCGCTTTGTACCAAAACACACTTTACTTCGCACCTGATGACGTAATTCTGGAAAACGCGCTAGCGACGACGCGAGTAAAACTCCGCCCCATGAGTGGGCCACTAGATGACAAGACTGTTCACATCTGTCAGTAATGAAGTTAATCACGGCGGGTATATCATCGACAATCGTTTCGGTCTGCCCATAATCGGCATGACGATCAATTTTAGGAGAGCTCTGGCCACGACCACGCAGATCAAGTACGTAGACGTCGAACCCTTGTCGAGCGAGAAAACTGCCGAGACCTTTGCCACTATTTGTATAAAAGATTTTACCATTTTCGACAGCGCCATGAACCATAAGCACCGGAACACCACCGTCTTTAACTGAAATATGGCGTAGATGTAATTGATAGTCCTGGAACGAAATAAACAGCGACTCTTGTTGCAAAACAATGCCTTAATAAAATGTAATAAACCTGTTCAGTAGAATAACATAATTTATCAACTGGACAAACCAGTGGCCGTGTTGCATTGGTGCTCACTGTGTTCACTTTAACGCTAATATTATTCAAGTAGTCCATGCGTCATAGCAACCATAACGGCGCGAGTACGATCACGGGCATTGAGTTTGGAAAGAATAGTCGACACGTGATTTTTGACAGTCCCTTCAGACTTACACAATGTGTTTGCAATGTCTTTATTGGCATATCCAAACGCAATAAAGCGCAAAATTTCAGTTTCTTTTGCTGTCAGCGTTTCAACATGGTCAGTTGATGATGTATAGCCTCTTAAGCTGAGATTTTGGTTGAGTACGCGCTCAGTGATAGCTGGCTGATAGTAGCGCTCGCCACTATGTATTGTTTCTATTGCATACAGTAATGTTTCTAAAGACACGTCTTTTAGGATAAATCCTTTTGCGCCCAAACTGATGCTATCGTTGACTAGTTTTTGATCATCAAAAGTGGTCACGACCAAAACTGGAATCGTAATCTTTGTCTCTCTCAGCATCTTGAGGGTTTGAATGCCGTCCATCACCGGCATTGACAAGTCCAGCAGTATTACGTCGGGAAGTGAGCTTGTAATAGCATCTATCAATTTACTACCATTATCACATTCTGCGACTACTTCGACTTTATCACTTAATTTCAAAAGGCTTTTTATACCTTCACGAACCAGCTGTTGGTCGTCTACTAACACCAGTTTTAATGTCATGATGCGATGCTCATGGATGACTCATGTCTTGGCAGTGTGATCACATACAGCATCGCACCCGTGTCGGTCTCAAATTCAATAGTACCGTTAAGTTGTGTTACTCGTTCTCGCATACCTGTTAATCCATTGCCCAAGTTGAGTGTTTTTGCAACGATTCCATTGTCCGTTATCCTCGTTGTAATGGTGTCTTTATCACAACTGATAGTGACACTCATACGGGTTGCTTTACTGTGTTTTAATGTATTTGTAACGGATTCCTGGATACAACGCAGTAGCCCCTGAGCAACGGGTAAACTATCAATGGTCACCCAGCGCTCGATATCCAACTGAATGTTTAGCTCCGGTACTTGGTCTAATAGGATAGAGAGAGCCTGCCGGAAGTCAATTTCCTCATTGTTACGTAATGTGTCAACTGCGTCGCGGACATCATTTAATAACAATTTGGCAATTTGGTGGCAGTCATCTATTTGTTCTTTACTGTCGTCACTTGATAGTCGACTGGCGACTTGTAGTTTGATGGTTAAGGCGGTTAGATGATGGCCAAGTAAGTCGTGTAAATCTCTGGCTATGCGAGTTCTTTCGGTTTGCCGAGAAGCTTCTCTTAACAAATGTTGTGTTGCTTTTAGTTGGCGATTGTTAGCTTCATACTGTTTTTTCATTTCCGCTTCTGATTTGTTGGATGCGGCAAGTAACAATGCAAATAAATGAAAGGAACCATAGAGCGAGCCTGCTTTCCACTGTGGCTCACCAAGCAGATAGTAGGTTTGGATAAACCAAAGAACGACAACAATAAGGGTAAAGATGCCAGCAATTCTTATTGGGTACAGCATACCTAACATTACCGTCCATATAATGGTCAGTATCGCCATAAAGCCCCATGTCATCAAATAATTGAGCATAAACGCTGACAATACCATTGTCGTAATTAGAGTAAGCCGGATCAAAATATTTGCTTGATAGAGCTTTGCTTCTACGATGATACTGCCGAAGCAAAGGGCGTAAAGAAAGAAAAAAGGGATATATTGATACCACACTAAAGAAGAATCAGCCGGAATGGATTCAATTGCCCATATCATAACGACCAACCAGGTAATCAGAGCGGATATTTCGCCAAACTGAAACGTGAAATGAGGATTAGATTGCTTTTCCATCATTGATTATGGCCTTGTCGGTTAAACGAATATGAGTAATATCTGATACAAGTATCTCAATATATTCCTAATAATCCAATAGGTCTAAAGTCATTTTTACCCGCAAGTATAAACTTGAGGCTCTCAATGCCGTTGCGTTTTTTGTTAATTGAACGGAGGGTATATCCTTGCTTGCGATTGCAAATTTTACAGCGAGTGGCAAGGTCAGCCAGTGATAATATATTGAAAGACGGTGTTATTCATTTAAGCAAAAGTTGCCTTTTGCTCGCTCTGAGTGGATGACCATAATGCAGATTGGCGTGAATTCAAAAGGTGTTCTTGGCTTATAGTGGTTAGAGTTCAGCGATATCTCGTTACGGTATAAATAGTCAAGCGATTAACTATCGATTTATTGATAGCTATAGCCTCATTATCATTTATCAAAGGTACACGTTTATTAATATCTATAAAAATGAGTCGTTGTTAGTTTGCTAATCGTCCTTTTCATACAATGACAAGTTAAAGGTTACTCATTTCTAGGTAGGGTAATGATATATTCCATCGCACCTGAGGCTGTTTCAAATTGCACAGTGCCCCTGAGTTGTGTCACTCGTTCTCGCATACCTCTTAATCCATTACCTAACGCCAGTGTTTTAGTGACTGTTCCATTGTCGGTAATAGTGGTGATAACGTTATCTTTATCACATTCTATGATTATGCTCATACGAGTCGCTTTACTGTGTTTTAGTGTATTAGTTACGGATTCTTGGATACAACGCAGTAGCCCTTGAGCCACTGGAAAACTGTCGATGGTTACCCAGCGCTCAATATTTAATTGAATATCCAATTCCGGTACTTGGTGCAACAAGATAGAGAGAGATTGTCGGAAATCAATTTCCTCGTTATTACGCAAGGTATCAACCGCGTCACGTACATCATTTAATAGTAATTTTGAGATCTGGTGACAGTTATCAATCTGTTCTTTGCTGTCACCGTTTGCCAGTCGACTGGCGACTTGCAACTTTATAGTCAATGCGGTTAGGTGATGACCAAGTAAGTCGTGTAAGTCGCGCGCAATACGCGTCCTTTCGGCTTGTCTTGAAGCTTCTTTTAACAAATGCTGTGTTGCTTTCAACTGGCGATTGTTTGCTTCATTCTCTCTTTTGGTTGCGATTAACGCCTTGATAACAGCCGCTAATAATAATGCGAAGACATGTAGAGAGCCAAATATTGATACGGCCTTCCATTGCGCCTTATCAAGTAGGTAGTAATTGGACGTGTGCCAAATCGCAAGCATCAAAAACGTACCCAATAAGGCATTTCGCAATGGAAATATCATGCCAATGGTAACTACCCATAAAATAGCTAAAATCTCACTATTACCGTAAATTAATGAAACTTCTAGTGAATAGGCAAAACATATCATCAAAAAGGCCAGTGCCACTTTTACTGCTGAACTTATTTGGTATCGTTTAGTTTGAAAAATGAGCCCGACAAAACACATGATGTACAGTAGGTAGATAGGAACATACCAGTACCGTTCGGTCGCTAGCTCTGCGGAACCACTTTTAATGCCCCATATCATCACCATCAGCCAAGTCATGAAAACAGATAACACAGCAAGTTTAAGTATTTTCTCAGAATGTTTGTTGAGTTCCACTGTCATTGTATCCTTGATGGTTGAACTATTATTGTTCAAATATGTCGACAGTCCCTCAATAGTCTCTGGATATGCCAAGAGGTTCAAAGGTACGGCAGTTTTTTCTGGTTATTTTTTAAAAATTTCTATAACAGTGAATTTTGGCACATTAATGGTCGGGTAGGATAAGCTAGACTTCGCAACTTGGCAAAAAAAAGATGGATTTTAATCGGTAGCAAATGATGAGTGAAAAAAGTAAGTTATTGCAGATTGCAGTAGTGACATTGTTGCTTAATATGAGTGGTAGCAAAGTATTCAATTATATTGATGGCTTAAGCTGTTCATTGCCCCCAATGGTAATCAAATCAGTTTTGTCTGAAGCAAAGCACAGTCAATGTCAAGTGCATCGGACTCGCAAAACGTCAGCGAGACCCACTGTCATTTGGTCACTTGGAGAGTACCTTAAAGTAAGCTGGCATCGCTAATATTTAGGATTTATCAAACGCCAGATTTTTGCTTTACTTATAGCTATTCGAACTACTCAATAACCTTTACTGAAACGACAAAACCATTCGCATTTAGACCATTGATTGTCCAATGATCTTTTCGCCCGTTGTATAATACTCTACCAATTAACTCTCTTTCAACATTATCGTCATAGCGCACCCGCAACTGACACTTGTGATTGTGTACCTTATCAAAATTCATTACCACCACAGAGACCGCGATGGGCGCTTTGGAGGGGGCTCTTCTTTTGTACCAATCCAGAGGTTGTAATTCAAATTTCATGATATTCGTTGTGTTGACCTATGTCTTTTTAGTTTAACAATCAATTGCTCATCAGGACACTCTGATTTATGAGTGTCACAGCGAATAAAAAATCGGCTTAAAATAACAATGCCTGACGGATAATTAATGTACTTAACAGGCCGAATACCTCCTATAATACTTTAAGCGTGGGTAAATAGTTGCTTTTCTGCCATTGATTTCATAGTCTGAGACATTAAGTGAATGTAAAAAGAGTGAAGTAATGAAATATCCACTTTGGTCGTTATTGTTGTCATTGACTATTATCACAGTCATGGGCTGTCAATCCCCCCGCGAAATACAGCCAGTTGACGCTAAGCCGATGTTACCGGTCAATCGACTACAACCCTTTTTCTCACCCTCTCCAGAATATATAGCCACATCAAATATGAGATGTCAGGCAGGGTGGGTGCATATATCGTTTACGGTTGATAAAATGGGTAAAGTGGTTAAGCCAAAAGTATTGGCGGCATCACCCGAAGGACTATTCGATACAATCGCGTTACGCTCATTACAAGCTTGGCGCTTTAGCCGCGCCAATTATCAACGCACAAGGCCCTATCACACAATCGTTGACTTTCCGTTAGAGGATGACTGTAAATGACCCAACCATTACTCAAAAAAGGGCGTTATCGTCATTACAAAGGTGCTGATTATCAAGTGGTGGATGTTGCTAGACACTCAGAAACAGAAGAGTGGCTGGTGGTCTACTATCCGTTGTACGGCGAAAAGGCATGCTGGGTGAGACCATTGGCTATGTTTTGTGAAGCGGTATTGATTGATGGCCAATCGAAACCACGCTTTATGTGGATAAGTGAAAATTGACGGGTAGTAGCTTACTATCCCCATCGATCTTTTATTTGTGCCAGATGATAAAAGCCCCATAAACCAATCCGCTTGAGTGACGCAAAGGGAATAACCGGTAGTTGGCTTGTTACATGCGGAATATCAAATACCATTTTACCGGCTACTGCGTCCGCAAGACGTTTACCTGCTTGTGTAGTGAAAGAGACCCCTGAACCACAATAGCCCATGGCATAATGCACAGGTGCTTTATCGGTATGGCTGAATATTCTGGGGTAATCATCCAAAGATACACTGATCCAGCCACTCCAGAAATGTTCAATATTGATGCCAGATAATGCTGGCATGGTTTGATAAAGTCCATTGATCAAGTGTTGCTTGTAGTAAGGGTGTTGCGCATCCTTACCTTTGATTGCACCACGTCCACCAAACAATAAACGATTATCTGGCAGTAAACGATAATAGTATTTGAGCTCTCTGGTATCCATCGCCATAAGACCTTTTGCAAACCCGCCTAATCGCAATTGTTCGGGACTAAGCGGTGCCGTTACCAAAATACTCGATAGCACCGGAAAGTGACGTCTGTCGATAGCTGGATGAAGCTTGTTAACGCTGTAACCATTTGTGGCAATCACTAATTGTTTCGCCTTAATAGTACCTTTGGGCGTGTTGACCACATGCTGATCACTATGAGTAGTGATGGCAGTCGCTGGCGTTTGTTGATAGCGTTGTATCCCAGCTTGCGCTAGTAAACTGGCGTAGTTGTGTGCCAGTTTCAGCGGGTTAAGTGCAAAACAATAGGGTACGTATTGTGCGCCATAAGTCAGATCCGTATTAATAAAGCGCTGTTGTACTTCGTCATTTTCTACCCAACGACTTTCATCGCCATAACGTTGCTGCAGATAGTTCAACTGGGACTGCAAGGCATCTTGAGCGTTGGCATTATGAGCGAGTTTCAAATAACCGCCATAATGTTCATCGCAATCAATATGACCTTCGGCAATTAATGCTTTGACATTTTCAATACCTTGGCGATATTCACGATAAACCACATCGGCACTCGACTGACAGAATTTTTTCTCTATCTGTGATAGCGATAAACGACCAGTGCCGTTTAATACAAATCCGCCATTTCGACTACTGCATCCCCAACCCACCGGACCTGCATCAATGAGTGTAGCCTCAATGTGGTGATGCTTAGCTAGATAGTGAGCACACGCCAACCCAGTATAACCAGAACCTATAACTAATACTTCAGTATTGATGTCCTTGTTGAGCATTGGTGCGTGATCCTTATGATCAGATTGATGACTCCAATAACTGTCAATGTACTGTTGTTGAGAAGGAAGAGACTTTGCCACCACAGGATCAAACATCAATCAAATACCACCATCATTTCAAGTGCGACACATTCACAGCGGTTACCGCATATACCGCATATATAACCGTCTTCAATACAGTCAATGTTCCATTTCCCAGGGTGACGTTTGATAAGTGTTCCGCCACATTTTGAAAAGTATTTAAAGGCACTGTTGCCTGGGCTCTCTGCCCAGATATGCGCTAAACCAGCACTACCCCCCTGCAATTTTACGCTGTTAATAGAATGAGCAAGTAATTGCGAACCAATGCCTAATCCTCTCACTGACTCATCAACCGTATTACACTTAAAATAGCATACAAATGCGCTGTCCACGGACCATTCGTTGGTTGTGCAATATTGGTCAATAGACCATTGCTGTGGTGCAAACGTTAATCTGAAGCCGACTAATTTACCATCAATAAATGCCACCCAACTCGCGTTGATACCATTCTTGATGCCCAGTTGATAGTAGCGCTGAAGCTGTTCGTGATTTAAATAGTTTTCGCCATGTACAAGATTAGCAAAAGGAATTAATGCTGCGAAATCTTCTGGCGTTAACTGTCTGTACAAAACATCATTGGGGGTTACTACTGATGACATATTTTCGCATTAGCTGAGGTAAACAATCTTTCAATTATACAAAATTCTTTTGTATAAGATACATGATTAGTGAAATCAAAATAAACAATATTGACCAAGCGACCATTAACATCTTAACCCATTGTCTGGCTAACAAAATATGCGATAAGTTGGGACTGGTTTGTGTTCCAACTTTTGGATAACGATATTTAACGCCACGATAAATAACCGGACCACCAAGCTGTGTGCGCATGGTTAGCGCCAACAGAGTCAAATAGCGCCATCGAGCACAGCGATTACTCCATAGGACTTTAGCGTGGTCAGTGAGTCCTTGCATCATAATTAGTAACAGTGTCGATAATTGAAAGGGTAGCCAGGTTAATAGTTGTATGATGGCACTGATTAAATAGCCAAAATGTTTAAAGGAAAATATTTTTTGATTCCAACATTGATGAAGTTCAAAACAGAAGCGATATCCCAATGCTCCCCACCAACCAAATAATAGAAATAATAATGCGGGTGTAATAAATTCCATAATAAAACGTAAATGGCAGCTCTCAATCGTCCCTTTGATGATCCCCATTTCCGATAAAATATCAGTCTCTCGCAATACCCAAGGGGTTAATGTGTGTTTTGCTAGTAGCTTTTTTTGTTGCTGCAACTGACGATGGATCTTCTTAGGTGTCTTTAGTATTTGTTTCCCCCGCAGTGACAGGAAAAGAATAAGTGCTTCAAAAAATAAGGGGTACTGCGCCCAGCTTAGTGCAATCGCAATACAGACCATAATAGGGAGTATAATGATAGTGGGTGCTAACGTACCCGAAAGGCGTTGCTGAAATATGGAGCGCCCCGTGTCTGGGTGCACTCTTTCTGCCATGCGAATTGCCACCACCCGTAAAATGGAGAAGGGATGGTAATGTTCTGGAATGCTTAATATCAGCGCTAATCCACTCACAACTAGAGTAACCAGAAGATATTGCAGACTGGTATACTCTAGCAGTATTACGAGCGGAGAGTGTGCTGGCATTATATTACCCGCTGACCAATTCCTTGAGCATTGCCATGACTAATTGGGCTGAATGCTTGCCAGCTTTTTCAATATATTTTTCAAATGAAACAGTTGACGTTTGCCCCGCAATGTCAGACAAAGAACGTAATACAACAAAAGGTGTATTCAGTAAATGGCAAGCTTGGCCAATGGCAGCACCTTCCATTTCTACAGCGCTCATATCGGGGAAGTGCTGCTTTAACTGCATGACGGTATCATCATCGCCAATAAAAGCGTCACCACTGCAGATCAAGCCTTCAGTAAATGATAATTCTGGTAATGTTTTCATGGCGCGTTTGGCCGCTGCTATCAATGACCGATCAGCGCTAAATACGGCTGGCGCACCACCCGCAACCTGACCCAATTCATAACCAAAATGTGTTAGGTCTACGTCGTGATGTTTAACACCAGAACTGATGACCATGTCGCCTACTGATAGCGCGGGGTCAAAACCACCGGCAGAACCGGTGTTAACCACATAATCTGGTGAATATTGATGAATTAAAAGCGTAGTGGCAAGGGCTGAAGCCACTTTTCCAATACCACATTTGACTAACATGACATCAACATCATTTAACCTGCCTTTGTAGACTGTAAGATGGTGTAGGGTATCCGTCTTTAAATCAGTAATACTCTGTTTAAGTAACGCAATCTCTTGATCCATTGCGCCTAGAACTGCAATTTTCATAATAGCCTTATATTTAGTCTTTATAATGGGCATAGTCTAATGCGTGAATATAAAGTTGCAAACAAAACAGTCCACTAAACAAGGTTTATCTTGAATTACTGAACGCTGGAGATAAAAAACGGGGAAGTGTTGGTAAGGCTTTGACGTGGCGCACCTAAAATAAAGTGACGCCAAATCAATAGCGATATATTAGGCCGCGATTGTGCCGGCTAATCGTCCGGTATTTGGCACAGTGCCTTTAACAATGGGTGCTTTCGGTTCTTTGTATTGTATTGGCGCGAGTTTAGCTGCGATACACTCTCTTATAGCCTGAGGTTGGTATCCTGAACGCACTTTAATACGCAGATGAGGAATACTCGCAGCGTCTAATGCACCCGTGACAAACCAGTCTTTTTGCGCCTTGTAGCCACCTTTAGCATTTTTATGCACTAGATCAACAGCAACCACAGGTGCCATTGTCTCTTTGTCACACAAGACAAAGTCTAGTTGTTTACCGGTTGCACGCTGAGCCGCACTGGCACTGGCTTTTTTCTCTGTTCCTGATTTAACACTGATGATGTCAGACAAACGCACGCGACAGATAATGGTATATTTTTGACCTACCGCTGTTTGTAATAATTTGAGAAATTCACGCTCAGTGTCTGTGAATAGACTAGGCTTTTTTTTGTAAGGAAAAGAAACTCCTGGATCATTTAGCTTAATGGCTGCAACGGTTACTATAATCAGTAACATGGTTAAGATGATAACAAATTCCATAATATACCCCGGTTGGACGTGTCATATTTTTGACGAATACCATAGTTATGTTTATGTTCGCGCAAAAAACTGATCAGTAAATAGTCTTCAGGGGTTATTAAGCAAAGGCAGTGCCAACTTCATTATAAACATACGAACTAAGGAAAAACTATGTCAGGTGACGTCAACAACCTCTTTGATTTTGAGTCAACGGTAACTTCATCAGAGCTGCTAGATGTGCTTGTTAACACGGAAAACACGACTATTGAGCGGATAGTGTCGAGAGGACACACC
>JBELHI010000029.1:0-23956 GCA_042091475.1 Alteromonadaceae bacterium | reverse complement strand
TGATCTACTTCAACAAACCCGCGAGCTCATTAAATCTGAATGAGGCGCTTAGCTTGGCGGTGATCCCACAAAACCCAAGTAAACGGAATCCAAGTAAAGTAGACGGCTACCAGCAACTACAAAACGCCAAACAACGTCTGGCGAAACGGTATAAAAAATATTACCCCCAAGACACGACGGACTTGGGATCCTTGCTGATGCCCTTGCACGTCAGAGCAGTAAGTCGCCTACCTAATACCGCACCTCACTTTACACAATATGTTCACCAGCAATTACCTGCTTATCACAATGGGGTTATCAACACGACCCTTGATACAAATAAACAAGCCCTTAGTGAACGTGTCGTTAGGGATTATATTGCACAGCACCAACGCCTTGATATCAATAATGCTGCGGCCATTGTTGTTAACGCAAAAACCATGGCGGTTGAGGTGATGGTTGGCTCTGCTGATTTTAACAACCCAAGGATACAAGGACAGGTTAATGGTACCAATGCAAAACGTTCACCGGGTTCAACACTGAAACCCTTCGTCTATGGTCTTGCCATGGATAATGGATTAATCCACCCCCTAACACTTTTGGCTGACGTACCAAAGCAGTACGGCGGCTTTAGCCCTGAGAACTATGACCAAAAATTTTTGGGCCCTTTAAATGCTACCCAAGCGCTAATTCTCAGTCGTAATGTGCCCGCAGTGACCCTGCAAGCGAAATTAACCACCACCAATTTTCATCAATTCCTAAAACAAGCAGGTGTCAAAGCACTCAAATCTCCTGAGCATTACGGCCTCGCATTAGCTCTTGGCGGTGGTGAAGTCACCATGACAGAACTGGTAACACTCTATGCCATGTTACTCAACCACGGCGTTTATCAACCCATTATCAGTCACGAGGAACCCCACGCAGAGCCACTTGATTTACCAAAAAAACACTTACTATCTGCAGAATCTAGCTTCCTCTTGGTTGATATGCTAAGCCAAAATCCACCACCAAAAAGTCACGAAAACCTTAAATTTGCTAAGAAAAATCGGAATGTAGCATGGAAAACCGGAACATCTTGGGCATTTAGAGATGCTTGGGCGGTGGCTGTCACGGGTGATCATGTTATTGCGGTTTGGGTGGGAAATTTTGATGGTAAAGGCAATCCTACATTTATTGGTAGTACCGCTGCAGGGCCATTATTGTTCCAACTTATTGACACCATACTGCCAAATGACCAATGGTCAGTGAATGATTTAAGACAAAGCCGAGTACATAATTTACAACAAGTGCCCATATGCCATGCCAGTGGTAACTTGATGCAAAAGCATTGTCCAGCAGAGATCCTGGGCTGGTTTATTCCGGGCGTATCTCCCATTACTCATCAGACGATATTTAAACAGATTCAAATTGACCCTGTCACTAAACTTCGCGCATGCCCTAACACAATTCAAAATACTGTAAGTAAAGTTTATGCCTTTTGGCCATCGGAATTTATGCAGTTGTTTAGACAGGCTGGCATTGCCATCAGCCCACCACCAGCCTATGCTCCTGACTGTAAAGTGAATGATCGTAAAATTCAGGGGAACGCTCCGGTATTTACCTCTCCTGCATACGGTTTAGAATATGTACATTCCCCTACTCAAGCGTTGTTATTACACGCAAATCACGACGCTGATGTGAGGCAACTATACTGGTTCGTGGATAATAACTACCTAGGCACAAGTACAGAGAACCAAGGGTATTATTGGGCCACAAAGCCAGGTAAGCATGTCGTTACTGTGGTGGATGATAATGGGCGCAGTGCCAGTCGTGTGTTGACCGTTAATATGTTGCCGGAATAACGGCAGGTTGATAGTGAAGATAAATCACATTGTTACAAACGAAATAGATATTCACTAGGTCATCAGTGGTTAGTTCGCTATACTAAAAGTACAATTTGACTCAAAGCAATACTATGAAACTTATAAGACTGATTTTAGGGACAATAATGTTCTTAGCGGGTGTGATATTTTTTGTTGTACCCGGATCCATGTTGTTAGTGATCGCAGGTTTAATGTTACTCAGCGTAGACATTCCTTTTGCTCGTAAATGGCTAGTTTATTGTCAAAAGAAAATGGCGACTAGTGCCGCTAAACTCGATCGCTGGATACTGAAAAAACGCACCTAAGCTAAAGGGGTTGATAAACCAACAACAGGCAGACATTGTTAGCCCAACAACAGCACTAACAATATCCACTTGGCGCCGTTAATATTAGGCTTTTAGATGATCAGCCACTAAAAACGCTAACTCAAGCACTTGGTCTGCATTTAAGCGGGGATCACACTGAGTTTGATAACAATCAGACAGATCGGATTCGCTGATATCATATGCGCCACCAATACATTCCGTTACGTGCTGGCCAGTCATCTCTAAATGAATACCACCGGCATGGGTTCCCTCAGCTTGGTGAGCGGCAAAAAAGTGTTTTATCTCCCGCAAAATGTCATCAAAGTTACGTGTTTTATAACCCGTTGATGCTGTTTTAGTATTGCCGTGCATAGGATCAGAAGTCCATACCACATGACGCCCCTCTTGTTTTACCCGTGCCAACAGACGTGGCAAATTATCGGCAAGAACATTAGCGCCCATACGGGTTATTAGCGTTAGCCTACCAGGAATATTATTAGGGTTGAGTGCATCAATCAAACGGATCAACTCATCAGGTTCCATTGAGGGGCCTACTTTTACCCCAATTGGATTGTTAATACCGCTGAAGAATTCAACATGTGCATGGTCTAATTGACGTGTTCTCTCGCCAATCCACAACATGTGTGCAGAACAGTTGTACCATTTGTCGGTCAGTGTATCTACGCGAGTAAGGGCCTGTTCGTAATTCAGTAATAATGCTTCGTGAGAGGTGAACAAGGATGTTTCATGTAACATAGGATGGGTACTAGAATTTATACCAATAACTTCCATAAATTCTAAGGTATCATGTAACCGCTCAACCATATCCTGGTAGCGCTCTTTTAACGGGTTACTTTCTACAAACGCCATATTCCAACGATTGATTTGATGCAAATCAGCTAAACCGCCCTGAGAGAAGGCACGCAATAGATTGAGTGTCGAAGCAGATTGATGATAAGCCTCAATCATACGCTCAGGGTCAGGAATCCGTGATGCTTCGGTAAATTCAAAGCTGTTAATGATGTCACCGCGATAGGTGGGTAACACAATCCCGTCACGGCTCTCGGTATCGCTAGACCGAGGTTTAGCATACTGCCCAGCCATACGCGCTATTTTTGTCACAGGGACTTTACCGGCATAGGTTAAGACAATTGCCATTTGCAATATAACTTTAAACGTGTCGCGAATTTTCGGTGCATTAAAGTCAGTAAAAGATTCCGCACAATCCCCGCCTTGTAAAACAAAGCCTCGTCCCTGAGATACTTCACCTAACTGCTTATACAGTTGACGAGTTTCTTCTGCAAATACCAAAGGCGGATAGGTTTTTAATCTTGCCTCTACACTCGATAATGCTGCCGTATCAGGGTAAGTTGGTTGTTGCAGTATTGGAGAGTTTCTCCAACTCTCAGGGCTCCATTGACTCACGGTCACTCCTTTTTCAAAATTCCAGATAATTAATGTCTAACATAAAGCAAAAAAAACAAATAGCGACTGTTATTTAACAAAAAACATTTTGATTGGTTATATATTATTCAGTTTTACCCTTGATTAATTGTGTAGCTGATTAAGCCATTGCTCACTGGCATCAACAATCAGGTCTAGCACCCGTTCAAAGCCCTCATCGTCACCATAATAGGGATCTGGAACCTCTTCGTAACCTCTTGTACCCACTGACAAAAACAAAGCTAATTTATGCTGTAAATCAACCGGACAAATACGCTTCAAGTCTTCTAAGTTCTGCTTATCCATCGCCAAAACATGGCTAAATTTAGAAAAATCTGAGACACACACAGGCCGTGATGTAATACCAGAAAAATCAAAGCCCCGAGCCTCAGCTGCACGGCATGCACGTGCATCAGGCAACTTGCCTTGGTGATAAGCAATAGTGCCTGCAGAATCAACCGTAAGGGGGACGCCTCTCGAGGCTGCACAGCGTCGGAAAACCGCCTCAGCCGTGGGTGAACGACAAATATTTCCTAAGCACACAAACAATATATTTGATTTGGTGGACATGCTATTTTTACCTCACTGTCATATTAGGGCTAACACCCACTACTAGACAAAATTGACTATTACCGATCCCAATGGGGTAACGACAATAAACGGCGATAGTCTTTCACTATCTCTAAGCAAGCAACCATTATTTCTAAAATTTCTTTATGACTAGCCTGACGATTAAGCTGTTGTATTGCATCAGCCGCTAGCCTGCCACAGTCTTTCATGTAGCTGCTGCTGGCCACCTGTTGTAATTCTAGCAATATTGACATCAAATTATTATCTTCAGACGTTCCTCTCTCGACCATACCGATAGCGGATCCAAGTAACTCGATGCAATGCTCAATCGCAGGGCTAATGTGTTCATAAAATTCTTCAACGTCATTGTCAAACGCAATAATCGCATTGCCTAAATCAATACCACTCACCTGAGTATACTTTTTGCTAAAAGCCCTAAACCTTTGCAGTAACAATAGTCCTTCGGCAAAATCATCAGTCCCTACGATTTCCTCAATGAGCCCCATGCAGACACTCATTTCAGCAATACCGAATGAGCCTGATGCGCCTTTATTCTGATGCAACAACGATAATGCTTGCTCACCGTTGTGCAGACTAAGCTGAACCTCTATGTCGGTGAGTACAGAATCAATTCTGTTAATGAAGTCTTCCACCAAACTTTCTATTGTTCCCCTCTCAACCCGATTATTGCTGGTAGATGGAAGTTGCAAACAGTGACGCACTACTTTTGAGAACTGTATTCTATCAATTGGTTTAGCCAAATGAGCATCAAAACCAATAGACAAGTACGATTCTATTTCATGTTTCATGGTATTTGCAGTTAAAGCGACAATAGGCCCAGAATAAGCTCTATGACGAAGGGCATGAAATGCCTCGATTCCGTTCATACGAGGCATGTGAATGTCCATTAAGACTAATGCGATATCGTCCTGACAGACGGCTCTCAATGCCTCTTGACCGTCATTAGCCTCAATCACATTCAAATCAAAAGATTCCAAAATCAACCGAATCAATGCCCTATTATCTATATTATCCTCGGCTAGTAATACATTTTTATGCTCGCCCTTCACTGAGCACGGAACAGTTTTTTCAGGCTGTGAGTTTGTGATTGGTTTAATATTAAATAACAGTGATTCAGCATTAGCTTTATGAGGCAAGCTTATGGTAAATGTAGAACCAAAACCCAGTCGACTAACCACGGCAATTTGCCCTCCCATTGCGTCGACAAAAGTCTTGGCAATATTAAGCCCTAAACCAGTGCCCGCAGGTTTGTCTGAAAGCTGACTTTGGCCTTGATAAAAAGGCTCAAAAATTTGTTTTTGTTCAACACTGTTTATGCCAACACCGGTGTCAGAAACCGCAATATTAAGATAATCACCATCGTGTGAAACACTTACTTTAACGTAACCGTCATCGGTGAACTTTATCGCGTTGCTAATGACATTAATCAGTACTTGTTTTATTCTGAGACCATCAACTTCTATGTATTGCGGAATCGGTAAAGAATACTGGAAGGATAATACAATATTCTTACATTCAGCTTTACTCACCAACATACCCTCAACATCATTCATAACCTTGACGACATCAATGGTTTCTTCGGTAAATTCGAATTTATTTTCCTCAATCTTACTCAAGTCCAAAATATTATTTATCAGACCCAACAAATGCTGGCCACTGTTAGCAATGATCTCTACCGCATTTTGTTGTTGAGAAATAGGGATTTCTTGCTTTAACAATGCATCTGAGTAACCAATAATAGATGTTAAAGGCGTTCTAATCTCATGGCTCATATTAGCAAGAAACTGACTCTTAGACAGATCAGCATGGCGTAAACGAACCACGTCACGATTAATATCAGCCGCGCGGTAAGCAATAGCAAAGCCCAAAAAAGCGCCATCAAGGGCACCGCCAACAAGGGTGAATAGTTCAATATCCAACCATTGCATGTCATAAAAACCAAAGTTACGAGGCATCATGATCGCCGTTGGCAATGCCAACCAGAAAAACGCTAATAAATAGTATTTTGCTGCCACAAATCCCTGACGATATCTCGCATAACCTGCATAAATCGCACTCACTACCCAAATGGTAACGAATACCGAGCAGGCTTGATTAGCATACTCAAAAAACCAAGGTGAAATAAATGCCATTATTAGCGCTAGCCCGCCGTTTATTTTAATTAAATAGGCTAACTGCGGCATGTATCGATCCAATCGCAAAAAACTAATACAAAAATAACCACCTAATAATGGTAAGAGTAAAAATGGCACGTACATAAGACTGTAAATTTGCCCGCCAAAGACTTCTTGCAGTACTTCGTAACGTCCGCACCACGCCATCAATAAGGCCACTAAATAAAAGAAGTAAATGTAACTAATGGTTGATCGCGTACCAATGGCAATAAACAGTGTCACGATACACAGTGAGAATAACACGCCAATAAATAATACCACCCAAAAGATGTTGCTGTTGTGCTGGTCAATAAAGTCAGCTTTCTGCCATAGGTTAAAGCTAGGTGTTTGGTTGTATTCATCGGAGCCAACAATAAAAATAAAACCACCTTGGCTTGCAGGTGGAATATCCACCTCTCTCGCATAAGATAAGAAAAAACGATCTGCCTGTTCAAAACCACTGGGAATATACTGAACGCTTTGTTCCGTATACAGATAAACGTCGACTGACTTGGAAAGATAGTGTTCAGTATCAATTACCCAAGATGAATATTCGGTTTCATTCGTAAAAGGGATGTAAACGGCGTAACGTCCGCCGCTAAAATGGGGTTTAGGAATCTTTTTATGCCCCGCTAGCCAGTCCTCAATATGATCATGTTTACTCGGTACAACATCACCTGAATCAAGGGCGTACCATTGGGACACTGGCAGTGACAATTGGCCTGGAGTCAAGGTAACAATGTTAGCCGCACTCGCCTCATTGCTTACCACAATATTAACTACAATAAATAACAATAAAGCAATCCGTGTCTTCACAAACATTCCAAAACTAGATATTATTGCCCTAGATTAACAATTCATTATTCATAACACACCATTTTATTTTACCATTTAATGCAAATAACTTTGCTTTAACTGCTTAATCACTTATTATCTGTGTGGATTTTAGTCTGTTAGCATGTGATGGTAGAAAAACCATTGCAATGCAAATAAAAACGATTATCATTAACACCCCATTTATACAGCGAACTAATTAATGCCAAGTCAACAAACCACAGCACTTTACAAAGACACCGTTTCAATTCAAGACGTGCTAATGCATTGCTTAAAAATTATCGTCGTGCTGTTTATTTTTTCCATGATTTTACATCCAGAGTTGGGCGACACCGCGCAACAGGCTCTTAGTGATGGCTTTTTTCAAGTATCTACCTTCGTTGCGGTAACACTTTTGCTTTACAAACTGGTCAATGAATATTGGCAACGCACCCGCGAAGCAATCAATATCACCTTGGGTGGCGCTAAAGAAATATCTTTTGCCGCATGCTTGGGCGCCTTGCCCGGCTGTGGTGGTGCAATCATTGTCGCTACGCAATTTACCCAAGGAAAAGCCAGTTTTAGTGCACTAGTGGCGGTGCTGTGCTCAACCATGGGAGACGCAGCGTTTTTATTACTCGCGAAATCACCAGAAGACGGTGCGCTAGTGATTGTATTAGGTATTGCCATTGGCATAATCAGTGGGCTTATCACCTCATTAATACATCCACAAACTGGCCAACAAAACCAGCAGGAACCTGTTGCGGAGGCACAATACACTAGGATTAGTAATATCAAAAAAGGCACTATCACGGTAGGTAGTACTTTTTGGGGAATCGTCATGCTACCTGCATTGGTGATTGCTGTTTCTTTGTCGTTTCAATTAGATATTGAGGCTCACTACGGCATTAGCGAATCACTGCAAACCTTCGTTGGTACTTGTTGCGCATTGCTGATTACCTGTCTGTGGTTACTCGGAGGCTCCGAGGAGCCGCCTAAAACCCATAAACGCAGAAGTCTTCGCGCATTAAAGACAACCACAGTGACAACCAATTCTGTCAGTGTGTGGGTATTTGTATCGTTTTTGCTATTTGAGTGGGTGTTATCAATGGTTGGTAGTGAGCCGCTAACGCAACTATTACAACACAGTAATTTAGCGCCGCTGATTGCAACAGCCGTTGGGATACTTCCGGGCTGTGGGCCGCAAATCATGGTAACTAACCTTTATTTACAAAATATTATGCCCTTTTCAGGGCAAATTGCGAATGCCGTAAGCAACGACGGTGACGCGCTTTTTCCTGCGCTAGCCATTGCACCAAGAGCAGCTCTGCTGGCAACACTATACACAATGATTCCCGCCTTACTCGCCGGCTACGCCTATTTCTACTGGTTTGAAAATTAAAATAACAGCTAGCGTATTAATCTTCGGCAACAATCTAACGGCGTATCATTAGTTTAACTGGAGACATTACTTATTTCGGAAAAGCTTGAGGAGTACAGTATTTCTGAGCAGCGCATTAAAATATCCAACAAAAAAGCCCCGGCATCTTTCGATGTCGGGGCTTTTTTGTGTTTTGGATAACTATTTTTGAAGCATGTCGTCCAACTCTTCAATTTTGGCTTTCCAAATGGCTGGTCCGGCTTCGTGGGCATTGGCACCGCTACTGTCTACCGCAACCGTCACTGGCATATCTTCAACATCAAACTCGTAAATAGCCTCCATTCCCAAATCTTCAAACGCCACGACACGGGCGTGTTTAATTGCCTTGGATACTAAGTAAGCAGCGCCACCGACCGCCATCAAATAAACTGACTGATGTTTAGCAATACTTTCCACCGTTGCAGGACCACGCTCTGCCTTACCAATCATCCCTGCAATGCCAGTTTTCTCCAACATGATGTCAGTAAATTTGTCCATCCGCGTTGCAGTGGTAGGTCCTGCGGGCCCTACAGCTTCAGTACCTACCGCGTCAACAGGTCCCACGTAGTAAATAAACTTACCCTTAAAGTCAACGCCTTGCGGTAACCCCTCACCAGATTCCAACATAGTTTGAATACGCTTGTGGGCTGCGTCTCTACCGGTGAGTATTTTCCCCGTTAATAATACGGTTTCGCCCATTTTCCATTCTTTAATGGCTTCGGGAGTCACCTCATTAACGTTCACTCTACGGGTATTCTCCCCGACTTCCCAAGTTACTTCAGGCCAATCTTCTAAACAAGGCGCTTTTAGCTCTGCGGGACCTGTTCCATCAAGGTAAAAGTGAGCATGACGGGTGGCCGCGCAATTTGGGATCATCACCACGGGTTTTGATGCCGCATGGGTGGGTACAGATTTAACCTTAATGTCAACCACTGTAGTCAAGCCACCCAAGCCTTGTGCGCCAATGCCTAAACCGTTTACACGATTGAATACCTCTAAACGCAATGCCTCTTCGGCAGTATCAGCGCCGCGATCAATAAGTTCTTGAATATCCACCGGATCCATAAGACTTTCTTTAGCTAACACCGCCGCTTTTTCTGCAGTACCACCAATACCTATTCCTAACATTCCTGGCGGACACCAACCAGCGCCCATTGAGGGGACTGTTTTCTCTACCCAATCAGCAATGGAATCACTGGGGTTCAACATAACCATTTTTGACTTATTTTCTGAACCACCACCCTTGGCAGCAATCATCACTTCAATTTTATCACCCGGTACTGTATCAATATGTACGACCGCTGGCGTGTTGTCTTTGGTATTGACCCGTTTACCTGCGGGATCCGCAACAATGGACGCTCTCAACGGGTTATCAGGATTACCATAGGCACGACGAGTGCCCTCATCAACCATTTGCTGAACAGTTAAGTCCGTCTTATCCCATTGCACACCCATGCCTATTTTGACAAAGCAAGTAACGATGCCAGTATCTTGGCAAATCGGCCGCTTTCCTTCAGCTGACATACGAGAGTTAATTAGAATCTGTGCCATCGCGTCTTTTGCAGCTTGACTTTGCTCCTTCAAATAGGCTTTTTCCACCGCTTTGACGTAGTCCAACGGGTGGTAATAAGAAATGAACTGCAATGCATCCTCGATGCTATCAATGAAATCTTGTTGTTGAATTACAGACATGGAATAAACTCCTTATTTGAGCAATTGTGTTACCGCAATGGGTTATTAACTGATATTTTGCAACAGCGATATTACACGCTGTTTTTCAATATGATACTCTGTTACTGACTGTTCTACCATGCAAAACCATAGGAAATGTAAGTGTATGCCAACAAAAACCGTCAAAAAATTGCACTGTATCCCTCTTAATATTAGCGACGACCGCAATATCCTGACGATATTTTCACACCTCCAAGAATTGCCTTGGTCTATGTTACTAGATTCATCAGATAGTCAGCACAGCAATGCAAAATTCCATATTATGGTGGCACAACCACTCGCCTTTGTGCAACAGAGTGATAATGAGATAACTGTTACGCGCCACCAAGAGCAACCTCAACATTGTGATGTTCAAGATAGTTTCGAAGTTCTGCGTCAATTACAGCAAGAATATCCCCTTGAATACACCCGTGATAACCAGTATTCAATACCTTTTGCCGTCGGTATGCTTGGCTTATTCAGTTATGATTTGGGGCGTAACATAGAAGCAATACACAGCCACTCAGTTACAGACTATGACAGTCCTGATCTGGCCGTGGGTATATACAGTTGGTCAATCATTCAAAATACCTTAACCGGTGAATTATTTTATCAATATCACCCAGATTACCCTCACCCAGATATCGATACTGTGTTGCACTGGACTAAAGCAGAAAAGCCGCGTAACAGCAGTAAATTTAGTATGACATCTGCTTGGCAAAGTAACATGTCAAAGCAAGATTATGAGCAAAAAATTGCAAAGATACACGATTATCTCCACGCTGGTGATTGTTATCAGGTTAATTTAGCTCAACGCTTCAGTGGCGATTACCAAGGCTGCGAGTGGCAGGCCTATTTGCGATTACGTAAAGCGAATAATGCCCCTTTCTCAGCCTTTATTCGCTTGGATAATAGTGTCATTCTGAGTATATCGCCGGAGCGTTTCATTGCGGTTAGTGAACGGCAAGTGCAAACAAAACCAATCAAGGGAACAATGCCTCGCGGTAACACGCTAAAGCAAGACCAAGCGAATGCCGAAACACTGAGAACCTCAGAAAAAGACAGGGCAGAGAATTTGATGATTGTCGATCTATTGCGTAACGACTTGAGTCGAACATGCGCCCCAGGTACCGTCAACGTGCCTGAACTGTTTGCCATAGAAAGTTTTCCTGCGGTCCATCACTTGGTGAGCACAGTGGAGGGTAAATTGGCCGCAGAGTACGATAACCTATCCCTGATTCATCAGGCATTTCCCGGCGGCTCTATCACTGGTGCGCCAAAAATACGTGCGATGCAAATCATTGACGAATTAGAACCTCATCGCCGTAACATTTATTGTGGCAGTATTGGTTACTTAGACTCTAGCGGCAACATGGATACCAGTATTTGTATTAGAACCGTCTTGTGTGAAGGACAGCACATGTATTGTTGGGCGGGCGGTGGTATTGTCCTCGATTCTGACGCCAAATTGGAATATCAAGAGAGCCTAGATAAAGTCTCTAAAATATTACCGACATTACATTCACTAGATGACTGAGCAAGAGTTTATTCATCAATTTTGTCGCCCTCTCGCCGCGCCTGCCGCGATGTCGACATTGACTAATCAGCAACCAGCGACTGCTGCGGTGTTAGTGCCCGTGGTAAAGCGAAATTGCTTAACCCTGCTATTTACAGAGCGAGCACATCACTTACGTCACCACCCCGGGCAAATTTGCTTTCCGGGTGGAAAACACGATGTTGATGACCCATCACTGTATGCCACAGCGTTAAGAGAAGCCCAGGAAGAAGTTGGAATTTTAGCAAACAAAGTTACCATTGTTGGCGAATTACCTATACTTACCTCATCCAGTGGATTTGCGATAAAACCCATGGTTGGCCTGGTTGAACCAAAGCAATATTGGCACGCCAACGAGGACGAAGTGGCTGATGTATTTGAAGTACCTGTCTCACATTTTTTACAGCAAAAGAATTATCATATTCAGTACATTTATCGTAAAAAACAACGTCATCAGGTATGTTTCGTGCCTTGGAATAATCGGCTTATTTGGGGAATTACGGGAAATATAGTTTATCAATTGAAACACTATCTATCCTAACCTTTAAATTAAGCACAACAGTTGGATTCATTATGATCAGTGTGTTAGATATTTTTAGTGTAGGTATTGGTCCATCAAGCTCACATACCGTAGGGCCAATGCGGGCGGCATATGAGTTTATCACCCAGCTAAAAAACGACAACCTGACCTCAAAATGTGTTTATATTAAAACTGAGTTATTTGGGTCCCTTGGTCAAACAGGCAAAGGTCATGGTACTGGTAAAGCCGTTATTCTCGGCCTTTTGAGCCAACTCCCCGAAACCATTGATATAGATGCGATCCCTGGTGTTCTTAAAACCATTGAAGATACCGAACGCATGGCGATCACGGACGAACACACAATTAATTTCCCAAAATCTAACGCCATTATATTTCACCGCAGGAAAACACTACCTAAACATGCCAATGCCATGTCACTGACCGCAACTGCTGCTAACGGTGAAGTGCTATTAGAAAACACATACTACTCAGTGGGTGGAGGCTTTATTGTTAGTGAAGAAAATATGGATGCCTATTTATCTACCCCAGTAGAGTCAGGTTTAGCCCCGCCATACCCCTTTCATACCGCTGACCAGTTACTCGAGTTTTGCAAACAATCCGGCTTATCGGTGAGTAGTTTAATGCTAGAAAATGAAAAACTATTGCATAGCAAAGAATTCCTACACGAAAAACTGTGGGAGTTGTGGCAAGTGATGGACACCGCGATTAACCGCGGTATTAATAGCGATGGCTTGTTACCTGGTGGATTGAAAGTAAAGCGTCGAGCCCCAGCATTACATCGCAGGCTTCGTACGGAAAAAAGTAACGACCCAATGCAAGTCATGGACTGGGTCAATCTTTTTGGACTAGCCGTTAGTGAAGAAAATGCCGCTGGCCATCGAATTGTCACAGCGCCTACTAACGGTGCTGCGGGTGTGATCCCCGCGGTTCTTGCCTATTACAATCAGTTTGTTCAGCCCTTAGATAAAGCCACCGTCAGTCGATTTTTACTGACCACCGCCGCTATTGGTATTTTGTATAAGAAAAATGCCTCGATCTCAGGCGCTGAAGTGGGTTGTCAAGGTGAGGTAGGCGTAGCCTGCTCTATGGCTGCCGCTGGACTGGCGGAAATCATGGGGGGTACCGTTGAGGAAGTAGAGAATGCGGCAGAAATAGGTATGGAACATAATCTAGGCTTAACTTGTGATCCCGTCGGTGGTTTGGTTCAGGTGCCGTGTATTGAGCGCAACGCTATGGGGGCCATTAAAGCCATTAATGCATGTCGCTTGGCACTGCGTGGTGAGGGGCAACAAAAGGTGTCATTGGACAAGGTTATTAAGACCATGTGGGAAACGGGTAATGACATGAAAACTAAATACAAAGAGACCGCTCGTGGCGGCCTAGCGGTCAACATTATTGAATGTTAGAGGGAATAGGTCTCTCCCTCCCAAACAATTTACCGCTTTTAATGGCCGAGCATCATAACTGGTTTATTTGACTGGCAGTGTGAGTGAGCGGAACATATCCTTCACTTCTTCGTTATTTTTTAACATCATCGCCTGCTCAATCACGGGACGCGTCAAATGCGGCGCAAACCGTTCAATGAAGTCGTACATGTAACTGCGTAAAAAAGATCCTTTTCTAAAGCAAATACTGGTCGTGCTGTAACCAAATAAGTGACTCGCATCCAACTGCACTAAATCGCTGTCAGCAACGGGATCAATAGCCATGGTAGCAACCACACCAACACCAACACCCATCCTGACATAAGTCTTAATCACATCAGCATCCGTCGCAGTAAAGGTTATTTTAGGTTCCAGTGACGCCTTAGCAAATGCATCATCAAGCTCTGAGCGACCGGTGAATCCAAATACATAAGTTACTAACGAATATTCGGCAAGATCTTTGATTGTAATATTCTGCTTTTTAGCCAGTGGGTGGTCCCGTGAAATAATGACACTGCGGTTCCAATGGTAACAGGGTAAAACAATTAAGTCGTTGTATAGGTGTAAGGCTTCAGTCGCGATAGCAAAGTCGGCATTGCCCTTTGCGGCCAAATCACTGATTTGCGCTGGGGTACCTTGATGCATGTGCAACGAAACATCCGGATATTTTTTGATAAATCCCTGAATGATGTCTGGCAGTGCATAACGTGCTTGCGTGTGGGTAGTAGCGATATTTAATGTGCCTTGATCCGGCAAATTATATTCGCGAGATACTGCCTTTATACTCTCGACCTTGCCGAGTATCTCGGTGGCAATATTAATGATTTCCTGACCCGCGCCTGTAACGTGGGTTAAATGCTTGCCGCTACGACCAAATATCTGAATACCTAATTCGTCTTCGAGCATTCTGACCTGTTTACTAATACCAGGTTGAGAGGTAAAAAGACTTTCAGCCGTTGCCGACACATTTAAATTATTATTTACGACTTCAACAATATAGCGTAATTGCTGTAACTTCATACCCTTTATACCCTCATTAAACAATATTTAACTTCATTATACATTTTTAGAATAACAAAGACAGAGTGATAGCAAATATTTACTCATTTATTATCAATATTTGTAAAACCTTTTCTGTAATGCGTCAGATTTAGAAAAATTATGGTTGATGAGTCACTCAAAGGCTATATCGTTTGTAACATGACAAAAATTTTATTTAACTCGATAAATATTGAAATAATAGAAAAACCACGGCAAGTATGATTAACCTTTGTCATTCTATGCAAACAAGGGTAAAGTCACTCATAATGATGATTCTAATTAACAAATTCAGGTGTTGAAAAGTGATGAGTAGTATCGTAATTGTCTTAATCGTCGCACTAGTCATATTGGCAGTAGTGATCAATGGCGTGCAACAACACAAGGAAAAAGTAGAAGCAGATAAACGAGCGGAACTGGCAAAGCAGAAACTTGTGGTAGATGAAGCTGAAGAGTTGTTGCTTGCGTCAGGTCAATTACCCATAAGCAAAGACCTTAGTGTGATATTATTAAGGCGGCTAGTAACCGCGTTGGAAACTTGCCAAAGGCTCAATCCAAAAATGTTAGAAATAAACCAGCGCTTGCAAGAAGCCAGAGATCGAGTCAGTGCGTTAGCCTCACAAACCAGCGAGCAATCATCTGAAAAAATCCACATACCAGAAGATGACAAGCAAATTATATTGGTGTTACAGGGTGTTAAGAAATTACGCGCGGTGTTAAGAGCAGAAAATACCAAAGGCAAAGTCGATACACACCTATTTATGATTGAAGATAAGTTGTTGGCGAAAGCACAGCTAATGATCAATGTTGAAACCATGATTAAACGAGGCTTGCATGCGATGGATAACAGTATGCTCGGCTCAGCCAGACAGTATTTTGAGAAAGCCAATAAGTCACTGGCAGAGCAACTAGAAGCTGACGAATACGTCACTGCCAGACGCGAACTAGTTGAACATAATCTGTATATCATAAAAGACAATTTAAGAACCACAAACGCCAAAAAAGTGCCCGATAGTAACAAAGACTTAGACGAACTATTTGCGCCTAAGAAGAAGTGGTAAATAGCTGAGCATGGCACAGTACAGAACTGGTTACAGTGCTTCCTGCCACATTTAATATGGCCATTCTACGCTAACAAATAGCGGTCTTTATACCAAAGGGCATTCTTACGGGAACATTTTTGTGAACCTCGTCACTACCCAATATCCCGCTATAGCTCCATGGATATAACGTGGCTTCACATCGTAGCTGGAGAACTGTCAGTATTTATTCACACCACAACAAGCTTTATATTCAATGCCTTGCTATTCTAAACAACTGATCAATTGTCAATAATATCAAAAAAATACCATTAGGATTATTATGTCTGGATTTAATAAGGTCGTTGATAATTACGCGCAGGCGTTAGCAGGATTGGAACACGGAATGACAGTATTGGCCGGTGGTTTCGGCTTATGTGGTATACCTGAAGGTCTGATAGCACAAATTAAGGCGATGCAAACCAATCACCTCACGGTGGTCTCAAACAACTGCGGTGTTGATGGGTTTGGTCTTGGAATATTATTAGAAAATAAGCAAATCAAAAAAATGGTGTCATCTTATGTGGGTGAAAACGCACTGTTTGAGCAACAATTACTCACTGGCGTTTTACAAGTAGAACTAACACCGCAAGGCACATTGGCAGAAAAGCTGCGGGCAGGCGGTGCTGGGATCCCAGCATTTTATACTGCAACCGGATTCGGTACGCCCGTTGCAGAAGGTAAAGAAACACGTGAATTCAATGGCCGTGGACATATTTTAGAAACCGCGATTACTGGAGACTTCGCGATAGTTAAAGCATGGAAAGCAGATACCATGGGCAATTGTATTTATCGACATACGGCGCAAAACTTCAATCCACTCGTGGCCACTGCAGGCAAGATAACGGTTGTTGAAACAGAAGAAATTGTGCCCGCAGGTAGTCTCGACCCGGCTCATATTCACACCCCAGGCATTTACGTCAATCGCGTTATCAAGGGACAATTTGAGAAGCGTATCGAACGCACAGTACTGCGCACGGAGGTATAATATGGCATTATCAAGAGAACAAATAGCACAACGGGTCGCACAAGAATTTAGCGATGGTGATTACATCAATTTGGGTATTGGCATCCCAACATTAGCAGCAAACTATGTACCCAATAATATACAAGTCATGCTGCAGTCAGAAAACGGCCTGCTTGGCATGGGTGCCTACCCTACTCCAGAGCAAGTTGATGCTGACATGATCAATGCTGGCAAGGAAACGGTTACTAGTGTCACAGGGGCCAGTATTTTCAACTCAGCAGACAGCTTTGCAATGATCCGTGGTGGCCACGTTGACATTACGGTGCTCGGTGCATTTGAAGTTGACGAGATGGGGAATATAGCGTCTTGGATGATCCCTAATAAACTAGTAAAAGGAATGGGCGGTGCGATGGATTTAGTGGCTGGTGCGCAAAATATCATTGTTACCATGACTCACGCTAACAAACATGGTCAATCAAAGTTACTGTCCCAGTGCACATTGCCACTCACCGGCGTAAACTGTATCACCAAAATCATTACCGACCTTGCCGTGATGGAAGTACAGGATAATGCCTTTCACTTGACCGAATACGCACCCGGTGTAAGCATTGAAGAAATTAGACAAAAGACCGCAGGCCGATTAACCGTATCGGATACCGTCCGTGAAATGAAAATAGCCTAAACTGACGGTTATTTTCACTGATATTAGCGTGACTATGGCCTCAATGTTGTTGTGATGGCTAAATAAGCCTATACTATCGGCGTTTTCATTCACCTTAGGAATTACATTGAAATTTTCTGATTTGCCATTAGATCACCGCTTACACAAAGCACTTGAAACCAAAGCGTTTACTGAAGCCACAGAAATCCAGGCCAAAGCTATACCCCACGCGCTATTTGGTAAAGATTTAATAGCGTCGTCAAAAACAGGCTCAGGTAAAACACTGGCCTTCTTATTGCCTGCAATACAGCGAGTATTAAAGCAAAGGCCTTTGAGCAAGCGAGATCCTCGGGTGCTGATTTTGGCGCCCACCCGCGAATTGGCAAAACAAGTGTTCGGTGAATTGAAAAAATTAATCCACGGCTTACCGTTAAAATCGACCCTAGTCCTCGGTGGTGAAAATTTTAATGACCAAGTAAAATCACTAGCCAAACACCCTCATTTTGTTGTTGGCACTGCGGGACGAATAGCGGATCACTGTAAAGACAAGTCATTATTCCTTAACGGACTCGAACTACTTATTTTTGATGAAGCCGATAGAATGTTAGATCTCGGCTTTAGTGAGCAATTGAATATGGTACACGGTTATGCAGACCATAGAAAACGTCAAACCATGATGTTCTCTGCCACCTTAGACAATGCCCAATTACATAATTTCACTCAACGCTTGCTACGCAACCCAGAGCGTATAAAAGTTGGTGACGCGTATGCTGAGCATACAGATATTGAACAAAGCTTTTACTTTGCCGATCACTTGGATCACAAACAAGCATTACTTGAGCAAATGCTTAGCAAGACAGACTATAATCAGGCCATTGTATTTACCGCCACCCGTGATGATGCTGAGAGACTCAGCGAACTAGCTAAACAATGGGGAATTGAAGCGGTCAGTTTACACGGTGAAATGAAGCAAGCCCAACGCAGTATCGTGATGAGCGAGTTTTCCCGAAATCGTTATGCCTGTTTATTTACTACGGATGTTGCCTCGCGAGGTCTTGACCTATCAAAAATATCACTAGTATTGAACTTTGACATGCCAAAACACAGTGACGAATATATTCACCGGGTTGGGAGAACTGGCAGAGCAGGTAATCAAGGCACGGCAATATCACTCATAGGTCCAAAAGACTGGCATAGTTTCGTAGAATTGCGCTCCTATTTGAAGCAGGAAATTACCTTTGCAGTATGGCCTGAATTAGAGGGTAAATTCAAAGGCTTAAAACCTAAAAAGACAAGCTTTGTGTGGCCAACAGACAGTACAGATACAAAGGCGAAACCGGCCGCCGTAAAGGCTCCTAAGCCTGTTCGTCGTGTTAATTTAATGAAAGGTAAAGAAGCGGGTTTCGGAGCAATGAAAAAGCGCGCAACGCCTGATTATACTGACGATATAGCTGATACTGACACAGACTCAGAAGAATAAATAGTAACAACCGACAACTTGCCCATTAATGGGCAAGTACTCTTGCCGGCGCCAATTTGGCCGCCTTACTTGCAGGATATAAGGTCGCAAAAAAACACAAAATTAACGCCGTAACTAACGTTAATGCGACATCACTCCATATTACCAACGATGGTAAAAAATCAATAAAATAGACATCACCAGCAATAATCGTGCTACCTGTCAGCTGCTCATATTTAAGCGCCAAGTCAGGTAGGTAGATTGCTGTAACCGTGCCCAACCCCGCACCAACAACCGCGCCCAAAGTGCCATTAATCATGCCCTGTAGAATAAACACTCGGCGTATCATCGCATTACTGGTCCCCATAGTCTTGAGAACCGCTATAGCAGCTTGTTTCTCATTCACAGCCATGAACAAAGTCGACACAATATTAAAGCAGGCAACCGCAATTAACAGCAACAGGGCAATGTAAATAACCACCCTCACTAATTTTATGTCATTATAAAGATGGCCTTGAGTGCGGGTCCAATCAGATATGTATACGTATTGATCAAATCCAAAGCCAATACTTCGAATCAAAGCATTGGCTTGAAAAGCATCATCAAACCGCAACTGTAAGCGCTGGGCTCCGCTCGTGATAGACAACTTATTTGCGAGGTATTGACGTTGAACTAATGCCATTGACGTGTTCAGTGACATACCGTCAGCCAAACCACCAGCGACAGTAAACCATAGGGTTACTGGTGGCCTAAAACCACCATCAGATGAGGCCTTGGGAAGCATAACACTGACCGTATCACCTATTTTAACGCCAAGATTTTTAAGTAACTTAGATGACAAAATGATACTAGATTGAACACTTTCAAAATCCTCCCAAGCAGCATTTTCTGCCAATGCTAGATCATAACTATCAAGATATTGGCGATCAACACCGTGCAAGGTTAACGCCTCATTATTGTTGCCTTTTTGAATCATACCGACCACATTTATACGAGGTTGTACCGACGCAACGCCATGTTGTTGGGAAAGATGCTCAACTTGCTTTTTCCAGTCGGTAATGCCAGCCTCATCAACGGCAATTAATTCGCCATGAGCCACTCGCGACAAAACCTTCAACTTAAGCTCACGTTCAAAACCATTCATAACAGATAGCAACAATATCAACACAAAACAGCCTAAACCTACACCAAGAATAGACGACATAGAAATAAAAGATAACAGTCCAGTTTTTGTTTTATTTTGACGAAAACGCCAAGCCATCGTGAGCGTAATATTCATGGTTTATTGCCCATTATTTGAGACTAAGCGGCCGTGATCAAGGCGTAATTCTCGGTCTAACTGTTTTGCTAACAATAAGTCGTGAGTAACAATCACAAAGCTAGTCTTTAATTCCGCTTTCAATGACATTAGCAAGGCATAAATATCTGCGCCTGTGTCCTCGTCCAGATTCCCCGTTGGCTCATCAGCCAATACCAATTCAGGTTTGTGCACTAAGGCGCGAGCAATCGCTACACGTTGGCGTTCGCCGCCGGACAATTCAGCAGGCTGATGATTAAAACGATGGGACAAACCAACACGCACTAACATGGCTTCAGCCTCACGCAACGCATCTTGCCGTTTATGCCCCGCAATCAATAATGGCATAGCCACATTTTCGACAGCGTTGAATTCGGGCAACAAATGATGAAATTGATAAATAAAACCCAACGATTTATTGCGAAATTTAGCTTGTTGATTGCTGCTCAAGGAAAAAATAGATTGGCCGTGGAAAGTGACATCGCCAGCGGTTGCAGTGTCTAATGCTCCCAACAAATGGAGTAAGGTACTTTTACCGCAACCGGAACTGCCGACGATGGCCAGTGACTCGCCTTTCGCTAACTGGAAGTTCACTGAATCTAAAACAGCAACGGATTTATCGCCTTCTTGATAAACTTTTGATAGTCCAGAACACACTAACATTGAGCTTCCTTTATTCATAACGTAACGCCGACGCGGGTTGTTGCTTTGCCGCAGCATAAGCAGGATATAAGGTGGCAAAAAAACAAAATAGCAATGACAGCAAAACAATCCATAAGATACTTGCTGGTGCCATCACAATAGGCAATATTTGGCCATTATCAATCGGCAATATAATCAAATCCAAAGCAAATAACAGAGGGTTTATCTGGCTAGCAATAAGTAAGCCCAGTGCCACGCCGTAGCAACAGCCTTTGACACCATTAAACATACCGTTGAACACAAATACTTGCATGACTCCCCAGGTGCCCAGGCCTTGGGTGCGTAAAATAGCGATATCTGACTTCTTCTCACTCACCACCATCACTAAAGACGATACGATATTAAATGCAGCCACCGCGATAATCAGCATCAACATCAGGGCCATCATATTCTTTTCCATTTTTACCGCATCAAACAAAGGACCTTGACGGTTTCGCCAAGTATCTAGCACCTTCAAATGGGAGGGCAGCTGCTGAATAACCTCATCTAATGTAAAGGCATCCTCTAAATACAATCTGTAAGTGTCGGCTTGATTTTCACCGCGACGAGTCAATCTGGCAGCGTCAGCCCGATGAACATAAATGAGCCGACCATCCATTTCGCTGCCGGATCGGTAAATACCTACGACGGTCATTTTACGCTGTTTTGGCAAGGTTCCCAATGGCGTGTGTAATAGCTGACCCGGCACAATCACTCTTAGTTTATCATTGATGGACACTGATAATGTTCTTGCCAGCTCCTGACCAATAACAACACCATAGCCCCTTTCCACCAAATCAGTTAAGCTACCCTGCTCTATATACTCCGTTGTCAGTGCTCTGTTAGTATACTGCTCTGGGGAAATTCCACGTAACAAAACGCCTTGCAATGCGCTAGGTGACTGAACGACGGTTTGTAGCTCGAACCATGCGGTACTATCGAGTATACCGTCGGGCAACTGCTCAACGGCAGGTGCTATGTCTGATTGCACGACAATATGTGGGACCAAGGAGAGTATTTTCCGCTTAAGCTGTGCCTCAAAACCATTCATCACAGAAGATACAACAATTAATGCGGCTAAGCCGAGCGTAATGCCGAGCACCGAAAATACATTGATAAAGGAGATAAATTGGTTACCTTTATTCACTCGCGCATAGCGTACGCCAATGAACGCAGATACAGCTCTAAACATAAACACCCTGTAGTCGTTTAGACAAAAGACTTGGAAAAATAAAAAAGCATCACTATTTCGCAGATAATAGGGTTAGAAAGCTAGGAATGCTAGTATAATTTGTAATAAAATATTGAAGAATAATAAAATTTATAAAATGAACAAGACTATGACTGAGAATACAGACAATCGTGACCACGAAGAATTTGAACAATACTTTACTGTTGAGCACTCCCTAGACATCGCAGTCACCCCGTTACCAGAGGATTATGATCTACCTGGAATATCGGCGTTTGAAGAAACGATCCCCGAATCTTTTCTAATGTCTGCTGAACTGTCTCAGTTAAGTATGAAATCATTGATGCCATTGCGCGGCTTATCAGAACACGCAGAACACTTGGTTGACTATCTTAAACTACAGTCACAAAAAATTGACTTGATGATGCACCACATATTAAAAAAGGAGACACCGGAACAAGCTCGCCGCGAGTGCACTGAGTTTGGCGGCAGTGGTATTCGGTTTGTCTCTGATCAAGCAATCATCGTTGGACAATATGTGGAGCTTAGAATATTCATTACAAGTGAGTCAGCAGCGATTTACAGTATCGCGAAAGTGATCCAATGTAGCCCTTGTGACGGTAGTTATGCGGTCACTTTATTGTTTAAACGAATACGTCCTGACGACGTGGATATTATCGTTAAAGCTGCACTCAATCTGCAAGCTGAAGATTTGAAACGCCGCCGACAACTACGAGATCAAGAATCATAATGCAAGCATCTGTTTTATCACTTCCCCTACCTAACAATAATCAACGTCAATCTCAATGGGGAGGACTGCACGGCAGCGCCTTAGCCTTGAGTATTGCTGAAGCAGCGCACGCACACAGTGGTTCATTGCTAGTGATCACCGCAGATACACCGACTGCGTTGAAACTAGAACAAGAGTTACAATACTTTACTCGCAGTGAAAAAACGGAGACATCAGTTACCGTGTTTCCTGATTGGGAAACCCTACCCTATGATACCTTCTCTCCCCATCAAGATATTGTGTCACAACGCGTAGAGGCTCTGCATCAACTCAGTCAACAGGCTCAGGGTATATTTATTGTCCCCGTGAATACCCTGATGATGCGCCTTGCGCCAACCCACTATGTGGCCAAATACACCCTGTTAATGAGCCAAGGCGACATCGTTAATATCGAGCAGTTTAGGCAAAAGCTTGACCTCGCAGGCTATCAAGCGGTAACACAAGTGATGGGCCGAGGCGAATTTTCAATTCGCGGTAGTATTATCGATATTTTTCCCACAGGTAGCCCAGCGCCCTACCGGATTGACTTATTTGACAATGAAATAGACTCCATCCGAGCATTTGATCCAGACACTCAGCGATCGGCAGAGAAAATAGCCGAGATTAAACTCTTACCAGCCCACGAATTTCCTACTGACAAGGAAGGTATCGCGTTATTCAAGCAACAATTTGTTGAACAATTTGAAGATAGTACCATGCGAGACTCACTATTCTATCAAGTGACGCGAGGCGGTTTGCCTGGCGGTATTGAATATTATCTGCCGTTATTCTTTGAACAAACCGCCAGTTTGTTTGATTATCTGCACCAGAATACACTCCTCATGTGCGTCGGCGATCTTCAAAAAGCTGTGAAACATTACTGGAATGATGTGCAAGATCGCTACGAACAGTATCGTTACGACAAATACAGGCCATTGCTTACACCCGCTCAGCTGTTCTTGCGGTTTGAAGAATTGTTTTCTGAGATTAAAGGTATGCAGCGAATAACACTGCAATCAA
>JBELHI010000028.1:18308-26624 GCA_042091475.1 Alteromonadaceae bacterium | reverse complement strand
TCTTTCCAACCTACTGCCAGCCCAGTATCATACCGCAAATCAACATAATCAACAGGTTTTGTTTGTAAAATTGGATATAAATCTACAAACCTTTGCAAGCGGTCAATAAACTCTGAACGACCCAGCCTTAACTTGATGCCATTATCCAATTTTAAATTCCACGCAAAGCGCTCACTCAGTAACAGCTCATCTATTTTCAGACCCGACAGCTGCAACAGTCCTTGCATCGCGCGATACCCCTCCAAAGCTGTCATTTCGCTACCGCCCGGGCCGTATAAATGGGGTAATTTAATGCTTTCCTGTGTCTGTTGAACCTGAAACGTATCGCCGTATTGGTTAATCAATAAATCACCATTCCACCACGCAACGGGTTTCTGTTCTACCAAATAAATCTTTAACGTATTGGGCCACTCTTTGCGCAAAGAAGCGCGATATACCCAGGGCAACTTTTCTATATGCTGATGGGCTTTGGCAACATCCAAGGCAAAAAAGCTGCCGTCAAACTCGCGGTAAATGGTTTCTCTTACCACCCTGTCTTGAACAAAATTTCGCTCGCCTGCAATCAATATTTTATCTACCGGTGCGCGCTGCTTATCATTTAACCACTGATTGACATGGGATAGAAAAAGACCAAAGCCAATCAAACAAAATACAAAAAACATTAACCCAGCTAAAAAGCTTGGATTGGTTAGTCGTTGTTTGTGCTTGGCTTTCATCATTACTCCGTAGCAACCGCGTTAAGAATGGTAACCACCAGACTGGTAAAGCTCAGACCTGCTTGTTTCGCAGCCATAGGCACCAAACTTTTTTCTGTCATACCAGGAACCGTATTGGCCTCTAGCAGATAAAACTCTCCGCTTGAATCTCGCATAAAGTCGACGCGCCCCCAGCCTTTTGCATCAAGGGCTAAGAATGCTTTTTTCGCTACAACAGCCAGTTGCAACTCGGTGTCGTCATCCAAGCCACTAGGACAAAAGTACTCGGTACTATTGGATTGATATTTGGCTGAATAGTCATAAAATTCATGGGGCGTTTGCATGCGAATTGAAGGTAACGATTGACCGTCTAATATACCGACTGTGTATTCTTCACCAACAATATATTGCTCTAGTAACACATTATGGTCGTATTCAAAGGCGGTTTTGAGTGCCTGTTGCAAAGCTGCTGGCGTATTTACCTTGGCCATGCCAATACTAGACCCTTCCTGCGCTGGCTTAACCATCACTTCACCACCGAGCTGCGATAGTATATCGGTACATCTGACTTCACTATAATCCGCTTTCTCAACAGCCAAATACCTTGCTGTTGGTAAACTTAACGACTGCCATATTTGCTTAGTTTTAATTTTATCCATGGCCAATGCGGAGCCCAAGACGCCACTGCCGGTAAACGGTATATTGAGTGTTTGTAATGCACCTTGAATACTGCCATCTTCACCGCCGCGACCGTGTAACATGATAAATGCACAATCAAAGTTTTGCTCCACCAATACCGTTAACTCAGTATCTTTAGGGTCTACTTTGTGAGCATCAAAACCAGCACCTATCAAGGCATTATATACCGCATTACCAGATGCTAATGACACCTCACGCTCTGCGGAGTTACCGCCCAACAGCACGGCAATTTTTGCTTCGGACCATGGGTGATCACTCATGGCTTTGTCCCTCGCTGAAAGCAGCGCGTCGTAACTTAGATGCTTGTATTTGTTTGGCCAAGTGACCAATATTGCCAGCGCCTTGGGTGATTACCACATCACCCGGTTTGACAACATCCGCAATGACACTGGGTAATTCATCTTTATCAGCGATGTAAATTGGGTCAATTTTTCCACGCTGGCGAATGGAACGACACAAGGAGCGACTGCAGGCACCATCAATAGGCGCTTCACCTGCCGAATAGACCTCTAATAATACGAGTACGTCAACTTGCGACAATACTTTGACAAAATCCTCATATAAATCACGTGTTCTTGTGTAACGATGAGGTTGATAAGCCATTACCAGTCGGCGTTCAGGCCAATTATTGCGGGCTACATCAATAGACGTTTGTACCTCTGTCGGGTGATGACCGTAATCATCAATCAACATTGCGTCACCCTGTTGAACTTCAAATTCACCTAAACATTCAAAACGACGACCAATGCCAGCAAAACTCGCCAAAGCAGCACAAACATCTTGGTCCTTAACGCCTTCAACGCTCGCTACAGCAATGGCCGCTAATGCATTTAGTACATTGTGTTTACCGGCAATATTCAAAGTTACGCGCAAGTCATCTTTACGCGCTCTTTTAACCGTAAATGACGAACAATTGAAGCCAAGTTCAAGATCCACAGCGCGGACATCACAGTGCGATGAGAAGCCATAAGTAAGATAGTTACGGCCAACTCTGGGTAACAACTTTTCAATGACAGGGTCATCACCACAAAGCACGGCAAGGCCGTAAAAAGGTAAGTTGTGTAAAAATTCTATGTAGGTATTTTCCATCTTTGCAAAATCACCATCATAGGTATCCATGTGATCAGCTTCAATATTGGTAACCACGGCGACCATGGGTTGCAAGTGTAAAAAGGACGCATCACTCTCATCCGCTTCAGCAATTAAATAGCGTGAGCTACCCAATTTAGCATTGGTTCCTGCACTGTTTAACAGGCCACCGATAACAAATGTTGGATCAAATCCACCATGACCAAAAATGGTTGCCATTAGGCTAGTCGTGGTGGTTTTACCGTGGGTACCTGATACCGCAATACCATGCCTAAAACGCATGAGTTCAGCGAGCATTTCTGCACGGCGTATCACTGGAATACGCGCAGTCATAGCCGCACTTATTTCTGGATTTGTGGGATCTATAGCACTGGATACCACGACCACATGAACGCCATCTACATGTTCTGCCTGATGACCAAAGTGAACGACAACACCGAGTTTCTCTAATCTTTTAGTCATCGCACTGGGTTGAATATCAGAACCTGACACTTGATAACCCTGATTAGCTAAAACCTCTGCTATCCCCCCCATACCGGCGCCACCAATACCAACAAAGTGCATTTTCTTAATTTGCCCCATACCGGGGATAATATGATTGGCTTGCGCCTGTGGATTGCTCATAGTGACTCCTCTACTACTGCTAAGCATGTCTGTACCACAGACTGCAACGCGTCATGACGCGCAGCAAGAGCTGTATTTGCTGCCATCTCGCGTAGCCGTTCTGGATGTTCGATCAAAGGTACTAAATATTGTGTTAAACCATCAGCCGCTAATGATGCCTGACTGACAACAATACCACCACCAGTACGAGTAATAATTTCTGCATTTTTTGTTTGATGGTCATCCACCGCATAGGGTAACGGGATAAATATTGCAGCCACACCCACGGCTGCGATTTCCGCAACCGTCAATGCTCCAGCACGGCAAATAACAATATCAGCCCAACGAAAGGCACTTGCCATATCGGTAATAAACGGGGTAACGTCAACATCCTTGATGCCTAATTCTGTGTAATGCTGAGTGACGGACTCAATATCGTGCTTACCGCATTGATGACGGATCACTAAAGTCTGCTCGGGGCATTGAGAGAAACTCTTGGGTAAATGTTGGTTTAATGCCCTTGCGCCTAGGCTACCACCCACCACAAGTACATTGACTGGCCCGGGTTGCGACGACATTTTAGCCTCTGTAAAACAGAACTCGGGACGAACAGGGTTACCAACAAACACATATTTATCATTGACCTGTGCGTTTGGAAATGCGTTATCAAATCCCATTAACACCTTAGATGATATATACGCTAGCAGTCTGTTAGTTAACCCAGCAACCGCATTTTGCTCATGAATGACCAGGGGAATGCCTAATAGTTTCGCGGCAACACCGCCGGGGCCACTGGCAAAACCGCCCATGCCAACCACCAAATCAGGTTTAAATTGGCGCAAGACCTGAATGGCTTGAAGGATAGATTTAGCAATTCTAAATGGTGCCATCAATAAACGTAACAGGCCATTACCCCGAACGCCTGCAACATCAATGAAGGCTATTTTATACCCCGCTTTAGGCACAAGCTGTGCTTCCATACGCTGTTTGGTACCCAGCCACAAGACTTGCCAACCTAAAGGTGTGAGTGCATTCGCTAGAGCAATGCCCGGAAAAATATGGCCACCAGTGCCGCCCGCCATGATCATAATACGTCTAGTCATCAGGCAAATCCTTTTGTGATAGACCTGCGGAGTGCTCTAGGGGTCTTAGTTCGTAGTCAATACGCAATAAAATGGCGACGGCGATAGTCATAATAATCAAACTTGAACCACCGTAACTAACCAGAGGTAAGGTCAATCCTTTGGTGGGTAACAGTCCAGAACTAGCGCCAACATTAACCGCGGTTTGGAAGCTAAACCAAACCCCAATGGCATAGCTAAAATATGCTTCAAATGGACGGTTCTGTTTAATTGCTCGGTTGCCCAAATGGAGCGCACGATAAACCATCACTAAAATCAATAACAACATCACGGTTAAGCCAATAAACCCCAATTCTTCGGCTAAAATAGCCACAATAAAGTCCGTATGCGCTTCAGGTAAGTATTCTAGTTTTTGCAAGCTATTACCTAACCCCTGACCAAGCCAGTCGCCACGGCCAAATGCCATCAATGATTGGGTTAGCTGATAGCCGGTATCCCAGGGATCTGACCAGGGATCTCGAAATGATTGTAGTCGCGCCATTCGATAGGGCTCAAACACAATCAGCGACACCACCAAAAGTACACCGGTAAATAACAAACCATAGAATTGCCAGAGTCTTGCGCCCGCTAAGAAAAGTAGTCCCACCGTTGTCACAAACATGACAATCACGGTACCCAAATCAGGTTGCTGTAACAATAAGGTAGCGAGTACAAACAACACCGCAAGTGGCTTTACAAATCCGCCTAAATTCTCAGTCACATCTTCATGTTTGCGGACTAAAAATGATGCCAGATAACAAAAAAAGAATAATTTAGCAGGTTCAGCGGCCTGCACCGTAATGGGTCCTACAACAATCCATCGAGTACTGCCATTTACACTGCGGCCCACCAACAACACAACAACCAGTAAGGCCAAGGCACATAGCAACAGCCATGCATTGTAATTCTGCCAGTACTTCATCGGTATTTGTAAGCACACACTGCCCGCAATCAACGCGAGCAATATGTAAATACTGTGGCGTATCGCAAAATGAAACGGGTTGTTGTGCAAACGTTCGGCGACGGGAATGGATGCGGATGTGACAATCACTAAACCTATGGCCATCAAAGCAACCGCCACCAGCAACAATAACCGGTCATATCCAACGCTTGTAACCATGCCTTTGTCACCATGTTTATGGGAAAACATGGTTATTAAGGGCGTGTGATTGGGTTGTTGACTCATGCTAATGCCTCAACCGCAGAAGCAAACAATTGACCCCGTTGCTGGTAATTATCAAACATGTCTATGCTCGCGCATGCAGGTGATAATAGGACTGTGTCACCCTGCTGAGCACATTGCGCAGCGGTGACCACAGCAGCCTCTATAGACGCGACTTCAATAACCTTGTCAGCCATAGAGAGAAACTGTTTAGCGTCTTTGCCTAATACGATCAGCGCGTCGACATGCGCTGCCACGACTGAGCTTAAAACGCCCAAGTCAGCGCCTTTTGCATCGCCACCTGCAATTAATATTAATCGTCCAGAGCCTTGTTGCCAGGCGACACTCTCGATCGCCGTGACCGCTGCACCGACATTAGTCGCCTTGGAGTCGTCAATCCAAGTAATTCCGTGTTTTAATGATACTTGCTGGCAACGGTGCGCAAGGGCATCAAATGAACGAGCACCTACTGCGAGTGCCGACAACGGTACACCTATAGCGACACAAAGGGCTGCTGCCGCTTGTATATTTAATGCATTGTGTTTTCCAGACAATTTACAGTCACTCATCATCAACCACGGCTTACCGTGATGTAATAATGTGTTGTTATCATCAGCTAAGGAAAACTCTCCTTGACTACCAAAACGTGTATCTTGTAATTCACGGCCACTTGCAGTGAGTGCGTCATCGTGATTACTCACACAGGTATTGGCCCCGTGATAAATACGCATTTTTGCCTCGTGGTAATCATTAAAACTCGGGTATCTATCCAAATGATCGGGTGTGACATTTAACACAGTCGCAGCCATAGGTTGTAGTGAATGTGTTGTCTCCAGCTGAAAACTAGATAATTCTAATACCGCGACATCATAATCTGATTCAAACAACGACAATACCGGTACCCCAATATTTCCGCCCATCTCTGCTCCGATACCCGCATGGGTCAGCATGTGTTGTACTAAACTGGTCACCGTCGATTTACCATTGGAACCCGTTATAGCAATCACAGGCTTTTCATTAGCCCAAGCAAATAATTCAATGTCACCTATGACTTGAGCACCCTCAGCCATGGCGTATTGGATCGCAGCATGGTTTATAGGGATGCCAGGACTAACCACCAGAATATCCATAGATGCCAATATTTTCGCTGGTAATTCACCTGTATGCAGAGGTATCTCAGTCGGCAAAGTCCGAGAAACGCCCGCGCGACTATCAAAGGCAAAGACTTGAGCATCATGTGTTTGTAAATAATTGACACACGACATCCCCGTCAGACCTAATCCGATAACCGCTACGCGTTTGTTTTGTAATGCTCGGTGTTGCTGCATAAATTACCCTACGAACTCCCGACTTATCTCAACTTAAGCGTGGCTAAGCCCACTAACACTAAAATGACTGACAAAATCCAAAAACGCACAATCACTTTGGGTTCTGGCCACCCTTTTAGTTCATAGTGATGATGAATGGGTGCCATTCTGAAAATACGTTGGCCTCGCAATTTGTATGAGCCGACTTGCAATATCACAGACACAGTCTCCATAACAAACACGCCACCCATTACAATCAGTACAATTTCCTGTCTTACCAACACCGCGATAATTCCCATGGCACCGCCAAGGGCGAGTGAGCCAACATCACCCATAAATACTTGTGCCGGATAAGTATTAAACCAAAGAAATCCGAGTCCCGCGCCAACAATCGCGGTACAAACTATAACGAGTTCACTCGTGAGAGGAATATGCGGGATATTTAAGTAATCTGAGAAGTTAGTGTTACCCGTCGCGTAAGCAAACACTGCCAACGCACCCGTCACCAAAATGGTGGGGACAATCGCCAGTCCGTCGAGACCGTCGGTAAGATTTACCGCATTACTGGTACCAACCAGAGTAAAGTACACCACCACCAGATAAAACAAGCCTAACTGAGGTAAATACTCTTTGAAAAATGGGATCACCAGCACCAGTTCATTGGCATGCTGATGACTAACATATAAATATATTGCAACGCCAATGGCCACTGCAGACAACCAGAAATACTTCCAGCGAGCAATCAGCCCCTGAGGATCTTTTCGTACGACTTTACGATAATCATCAACAAAACCAATAACACCGTAGCTACCGGTTACAAATAAAGTGACCCATACATACCGATTACTCAAATCCGCCCAAAGTAACGTAGCAATAAAGATCCCTGCTAATATCAAAACGCCCCCCATGGTAGGCGTACCAGACTTTGACAAGTGACTCTGTGGACCATCATCACGAACGGTTTGCCCTATTTGCATCGTTTGCAGCCAGCGGATCATGCGTGAACCGAAAAACAAGGTTACCCCTAAGCCGGTCAAAATACTCATAATGGCTCTTACTGTGAGGTAAGAAAATACATTAAAGCCGGGGTCTAACTGCTCTAACCAACCAGCAAGCCAAATTAACATCAGGAAATATCTCCGTTTTTATCGATGGGTTGCATCAATATTTTTTCAAGTAAAGTTACAACGCGTTCCATTTTTGCACTGCGAGATCCTTTCACCAAAATTGTAATCGTATTTTCGCTTTCTGCGATAATCTTGTTTGCTACAACAGCGACGTGGTCGGTATCACTGCAATGCGTACCGCCGGCGCCAAATGCAGCACTAGAATGATTGCTATATTGACCAGTGGTTAGTAGAAAATCAATCCCTGTCTGTTGCGCATGTTTACCTAATACCTCATGGTACTGAGTAACATCTTCCCCCAGTTCCGCCATGTCTCCTAAAATCAACACCGTGGCACCTGCGGTCTCTCCGAGCAGATTAATGGCCGCTTTTACTGAACCGACATTGGCATTATAGGAATCATCAATCACAGTGACCTTGCCAAAGGTTTGCCGGTATAACCTACCTTTCACCGGTGTTAGGGAGGCTAACCCTGACACGACATTTTCTAAGCTGGCACCCACTTCCATACAT
>JBELHI010000028.1:0-18208 GCA_042091475.1 Alteromonadaceae bacterium | reverse complement strand
TAGGGAGGCTAACCCTGACACGACATTTTCTAAGCTGGCACCCACTTCCATACATAAAGCCGTTGCTGCCAAGGTGTTATCAACGTTATGTAATCCGGGTAACGTCAGTGTTATGTCGCGGCTTCCTTGGGCCGTATGCAAAACAAAACGAGCGCAGCTATCCACACCAACCATGATATCCGTAGCAAAGTAGTCTGCTTTAACTTTGCTAGACACAGTGCAAATATTATTGCGACCGATTGAAGTCAGCTGTTGCAACCATTGTTGCGCGTATTGGCAATCCAAATTAACAATCAAACAGCAGTCGTCTGGTGCATCGCGATAAATTTCACTTTTTGCCTGAGCGACTCCATCAAGACTACCAAAGCCCTCTAAGTGAGCTTCAGATACATTAAGTACCATGGCGCAATCAGGTTTTACTAAGCCTACCGTATAAGCAATTTCGTGTTGATGATTGGCGCCGAGTTCAAACACCCCATATTCATCGCCTTCACTTAAACCCAATAATGACAATGGTACCCCAATATCATTGTTAAAATTACCGGGGGTAGCCCAGACCGAACCACATTGACGCAGAATAGCACCACACATTTCTTTTACTGTGGTTTTGCCACTACTTCCAGTCATGGCAACAGATTTTGGTGCCACACAAGACTTTACCGCGGCGGCCAATTGTCCCAACGCCAATTTACTGTCATTGACTTGATAGACAGGCACTTGGGTAGTAGTCAGATCTTCACAAATAATTGCTGATGCGCCCTTTTCAACTGCGGCGGTGATGAATTGTTGGCCGTCGAAGTTGTCACCTTTTAGGGCGATAAAAATATCACCGCTGGCGACATGTCGAGAATCCGTCGTCACACCAGACAAGAGTAATGACTCCGCTGTGCCAAGGTTATGCCAGTGACCGTCAACATGAGATGCGATCCAGCTTGCTGATACCTTAATCATCACAAGCTCCTGATACTAATGATATGGCCAGTGCCCGCTCATCATACGCGTGTTCACAATCACCAATAATTTGATATTGCTCGTGGCCCTTACCCGCTAATAAAATAAGATCATCGGCTTGGGCTTGTTCAAAAGCCTGTGTGATTGCTTCGGTGCGGTCAAATTCAACAGTAACCTGTTGTGGGTTTAGTATTCCAGTAAGTATGTCTTCAATAATGGATGCGGCTTGTTCATTCCGCACATTGTCGTTAGTGAGAACGATATTGTCAGCCAACTTCTCTGCAACCTCTCCCATTAAGGGCCGTTTACCTTGGTCGCGATCACCACCGCAACCAAATACCACCCAAAGCTTACCCTTGGTGTGATTACGGGCAGCCAATAATGCATTTTCAAGGGCATCAGGGGTGTGAGCATAATCCACCACCAACGATGGCGAATCTGGGCGGCTAAATAACTCCATACGCCCTGTAATTGGTTTTATTTGGTTAGCCACTGTAGTAATGGACTTGAGACTATGTCCCAAACATAATTGACTGGCAACCGCGGCCAATAAGTTGAGTACATTGAATTCGCCCATTAACTGGGTTTTGACAATGGTACTTCCCCACGAGGTGTCTAATACTACCGAGGTACCTTCGCTAGCATAACAAACGTCGCGAGCAACCACGTACTTCATTTTTTCAAAGCGCGGTTTATCAAAGCCAAATTGTACCGACGTAATATTGCGCCCCAGTCCTTTTAACCATTGCTGTGAGGCACGGTCATGTTGATTAACAACTAAATACTCAAGACCTGGTTGCTGACGTAATAGTAATTTTGCCTCGGCATATTTTTGCATTGAACCGTGATAGTCCAAATGGTCCCGACTCAGATTAGTGAACACTGCAACTTTGGTTTCAATGTCAGTAATACGACCTTGTACCAAAGCATGTGAAGACGCCTCATAGGCAACAGATGTCACCTCTTCACCAGCCATTGATGCTAGCAAACGCTGCATTAAAATGGCATCGGGTGTGGTATTATTAATTGCTATAAGCTGGTCCACTTTACCTGCACCCAGGGTGCCAATAGACCCACTCACAGTGCCGCAGGCTTGACCAAGCTGTGCGATAAGTTGTGCCGTCGAGGTTTTGCCGTTAGTACCCGTTATTGCCACCAGAGACATCTGCTTAGCTGGGTGACAAAAAAAGCATTGGGCTAGCCGTGACAATTGCGCTGGCAAATCAAAAAAGTCAACAATAATGGAGTGTTCACGCATACTTACTTGTCCGTGAAAGTCCACTTTCTCACAGTGATTAATTATAACTTTGGCACCTAAACTAATCGCCTGAGGAATAAAATCACGACCATCCATTTGGTGACCTTTTAAGGCAATAAACGCGCTATTAAGGCCAACGTCTCGGCTGTCTAATACAATATCTTCAATTTCAACGTGGGGGGCATCAATGGCAAATTCTGCTAATAATTGATTCAAGTCCATAGCCATTACTTCCCTTTATCCGCTGCAGATTTCACATCAGCCAAGAGTGATACCGGTTTGTCGTCTGGCGCCACATTCATTAACTGTAATGCGCCCGACATAATATTTGCAAACAACGGTGCCGCGGTATCTCCCCCGTGATATAAATCACCACCGGGTTCGTTAATCAACACCACCACGGCGATTTGTGGATTAGACACTGGCGCGACGCCAGCAAAGGTGTTGACGTAATCATTACCATAACCACCCGCGACGGCCTTGCGACTAGTCCCCGTTTTACCTGCAACACGATAACCAGGAACTCTAGCTTTGGGCGCAGTACCACCCGCTAATACAACGTGCTCTAGCATATTCAACACCGCATTAGCATTAGCATTATCAATCACACGTTCGCCTTCTGCCAGATGCTCACGTTTGACAATACTGAGGGGACGATTAATGCCGCCGTTGCCCAAAATGCTATACATTCTCGCCATTTGTACGGGTGTGACCGCAATACCATAGCCAAATGACAAGGTTGCCAACTCAAAGTCAGACCAACGTCGCCCATCGCGAAACAGGCCATGACTTTCACCAATCAAGTTAGTCCCACTGCTGCCCACCAAGCCCATATTATAATAGGTATTGATAAAGTGCTCTTGGGGGACCGAAGCAACCAACTTTGCGGTACCGACGTTACTGGATTTACGCACAATACCGGTTAAATCTAGGGTGCCGTAATTACGTGGATCTTTGACTCGGCCACCGCCGACAGAAGCATATCCTGGCGCTGTATCAATTTCATCATCAACCCCATACGAACCAAACTCAAGTGCACTTAATACCGCCAGTGGCTTGGCCACTGAACCGGGTTCATAAGCGTCAGTAATGGCCCGATTTCGTATCCTATGGGGTTGCAGCGACGCACGATTATTAGGGTTATACGAGGGGCTATTCACCATGGCCAGAATTTCGCCAGTATGAACATCCACAACCACCGCAGAGCCAGAGGTGGCTTGATGGTAGTGCACCGCCTTCTTAACTTCTTTGTAGGCCAGCGCTTGAATTCGCTGATCAATGGTTAATTGGATATTATTTGGTGCAGTAGCTGCGGTTTGAGTGATGATTTCTACTTGCCGACCTTTCGCGTCTTTGCGAATTTTACGACTACCAGGAGTCCCCGTCAGTACGTTATCATAGACTCGTTCAATGCCTTCAATGCCTTTATCATCAACATCCGTAAAACCAATAATATGGGCTGAAACTTCCCCTGCAGGGTAATATCTGCGAGACTCATTCAGCAAATGAACCCCGGGAAGATTCAACTCTTTAACATACTTGGCCATCGCCGGAGATACTTGCCGCTCAATGTAGCGGAAACGCGTTGAAGGATCTTGCAGGCGAGCCTTGATACTATCAACGGATTTACCTAACACCACCGCCAGTGCATTCCAACCACGAACGTCACTGAAACCATCGGCTTGGTGTATCTTCTTCGGATCGGCATAAATAGCTTGTACTGGCACACTGACGGCTAGCTCATTGCCGTGTCTGTCAGTGATCATACCGCGGTGTACCGGTACGTTTTTAGTTCTGACTATACGATTATCACCCCGCTTTATCAGTAAATCCGGGTCAACAACTTGGATGTACGCTGCACGAGACATCAAACCAACAAATACCGCAACAATTACCGATAACAGCAGCACGTACCGCCAATGTAAAAACGACGGTTTACTGCGAATTTTAGCGTGCTTCCTATTGCGCTTTTTCATTTTATCCTCACCACCATTTCATCACCAGATGCGGGTCGGCGCATGTTCAATTCACTGGTAACAAGGGATTCAATCCTATTGTGCTCGGTCAAAGTACCTTGCTCTAGCACTAAGTGTCGCCACTCCACATCCAAGCTATCACGCTGTTGCATCAAGTGCTCAAGCTCAATATTTTTTTGACGGTAGTAATGGGTTGACATTATCACAGACGCGGCAGAAATCATGACCACCAAAAACAACAAAACTCGTAACCAATGACGAGTTATATCGATGACAATTGATGTCAGTAAACTGGGCGATTGTGCGTCAGTGGTCAACGTTTCTCTCCCACCCTCAACACCGAACTACGGGCGCGAACATTGACTTCTAATTCAGAGGCAGAGGGTTTGGTTGCTTTACCAATAGTGTTCATCTCTTTACTGCTGTCAATTTCATCTTGAGTAATAGGAAACCCCGGTGGATATGATTTACCGCGACTTTTCTCTCGCATAAAACGTTTTACTAAACGGTCTTCCAATGAATGAAAGCTAATCACGGACAAGCGGCCAGCCGGCGCTAATATATTCAGTGCACCGTTCAAGCCATGCTGTATTTCATCAAGCTCACTGTTGATAAAAATACGAATGGCTTGAAATGTGCGGGTTGCTGGATGCTTAAACTTGTCTTTTACCGGCACCGCTTGATCAATGATGTCAGCCAGTTGTGTGGTTGTTTCAATTGCCGCAACCTGTCTTGCTTCAATAATCCCATGGGCAATACGTTTGCCAAACTTTTCTTCACCAAACTCTTTAATCACACGGGTCATGTCGTCCAATTCGGCTTTCGCTAACCACTGTGCAGCGCTGATCCCTTGACTAGGATCCATACGCATATCTAACGGCCCTTCACGCATAAAGCTAAAGCCTCGGTCGGCAACGTCTAGCTGCGGTGACGAAACACCCAAGTCCATCAGCACACCATCAACCTTGCCAACCAATCCCAACTCTATAACCACCTGTTCAATCGCGGAAAATGGCGTGTGTACTATGCTAAAACGTTCATCATCAGCAAATCGCTTAGCGGCTTCAATAGCTTGAGGATCGCGGTCTAGTGCAATCAGCCGGCCGGCGTCAGATAAACGGGACAAGATGTCGGCAGAATGACCGCCACGGCCAAACGTAGCATCGATATAAGTACCGGCAGGATTGATTTGAAGTCCGTCGACAGACTCCTTTAAAAGTACTGAAATGTGTGTGCTTGATACACTCATGTTAATGAAAAACCTTGTACAAATTCATCGGGGTCATCGGACTCTTGCTGTTCAGCATCAATATCCAATAACACTTGTTGTTGCCAACGCTCGGCATCCCAAATGGCTAAATGATTGGTTTGCCCCACCAACATCACTTGTTTTGTTAAACTGGCATGAGCACGTAATGGGGCTGGTAATAAAAAACGACCGTTTTTGTCCATATCACCGTCATTGGCATATCCCACAAGTAAACGGTGCAGTCTCGCGGCTCTTGGATGAGTGCTTGGCATTTGCCTTAACTTCTGCTGTACCAATTCCCATGCGGGTAAAGGGTATAACAACAGGCAAGGATCAATATTGTGAACTGTACATACCATTTGGCCGGCACAATCATCCAGCAAAGACTGACGATACCGAGTTGGTATTGCCACACGCCCTTTGCTATCAAGATTAATTGAATGCGCACCACGGAACACGATTTACTCACCTTTTTATTATTAATGATCCACTTTTTTACACTTTTCCCCACCAAAGTCAAGTTTAGGAGGCAGATATGTCAGCGTCAAGGGCTAACATAAGCTTGATGACTCGAAAGATTGGAAAAAAATACCACCGATTTGAGGGAAATTGACACCCAATGTTTGTGTTAATAACCTTGGGTAAAGTCATTAGCGTTGGCTAAAAGAAGTTCGAAGTTGGCCGATAAGCCGGGTTCTGTCTTGGACAATCATTCATCTAGGCCTGCAATTGCTCACAGGCTCAAGCAACCTACCCGATCCCGACGCGGGTCACGCCAAGAGATCCTATTTGGTCTTGCTCCGGGTGGAGTTTACCATGCCACACACTGTTACCAGCGGCGCGGTGCGCTCTTACCGCACCCTTTCACCCTTACCTGACAATAAAGTCATAGGCGGTCTACTCTCTGCTGCACTGGTCGTCGGCTCACGCCGCCCAGACGTTATCTGGCACCCTACCCTATGGAGCCCGGACTTTCCTCCCTTTACAAAAAAGTAAACGGCGATTGTCTGGCCAACTTCGAGGGCGTATAATACGCGGATATAAGCTGTAATGCCAGCGGTCTTGTGTTATTTTGTACAGGTCAATTGAGTGCAATCAATTGTGCATTTAGGGTAAGCTGTTGCCAAGACACCTATTCAAAAGCTTACATTGGCGACCATTGGCATGGAATAATACATGGAGTTTGATTTTGTCAGCAAAAGATACGCAGTCTGTTAATCTCATAAAGCAACGTGCTAATCGAGTGCACGGTGCCAGCAAACTTCGCGATTCAATATTTGAAATCGCAGAAGATTACTTTATACAAAGAGCACCTCTAGAAAAGTGTGTCAACCAAGCCCGTGACGCGCTTAATCAAACAGAGACGGTTGAAACGTCGGCCAATGAGAGCAAGAAACCACCAGAACAACATTTATTAGCAGCAGAGCAGGCACTCGCGACATTTGATACAGAACAAGAAGACAACAGAACAGCAAGGCTTGAGGCTGTGTCTACGATACTCGATGATACACTATCAAATTGCTGCGAAGAAGATGGCACCCTTAGCCACAAAAAAATAGCTAAACAGCTTTCCGTACTATTTCTCTCCACCACCCATGACCATATCCATGCAACAAAAATCAATACTCTCAACAAGCCCTTGTATAGAGGTTTACTAAGTTTAGTGTTACTCCAAGAATTACTAGACAATAAGCTAATTAATAATCTTTATATTGTTGAACAATACCGTGAAAGTAACGGAGTAATAGATGAGACATTTAAAAATAATGTGATGATACCGCTATTGCTGGTCAGTATGTGCTGTGATGTAGGTAATCAACACCCTGATTCTAAGGCATTATTAAATGGTGAGAACAACGACTTGGATCCCCATAGAATACTACCTGCTGAAGATCGCAATATTCTGTTAAAAGACAATTACAAACACACCATACAATTCCTTAGTACAGGACTAGGAATGGCAAAGTATGTGGGAAATAGTAAGCAAGCACAATTAGATTTTGATAATGCAGAGCAGCAAAAGAACCTCTTTATCAGAACGCTTGTTAAAAGCATGTATAAACCTGAACAAGGCGTGGGAAATCTAATAAAAGTGCCACAAATATATGTTTCAGTAATATTGAATAACAAAGCAAGCATACCGCCGGAGGGCATCCCAAAGGTGTATCAATTATTAGAAAAGCATGGTCAGGGTGGTAAACTCAGTAAGTCAGTGATTGAATCAATGCGTAAAATCACAGGGGATTTTCCCATGGGTTATGGCATTGCTTACATACCCAAAGATCCAGAGAGAAACACCCTCAACCAATACGAATATGCAATTGTTAATCACTTGTACCCAACTCAGGCAGATACGCCAATCTGTCGGGGCACGACCCGCAACATGACATTCAACTCTGCTGGTGTCGAGATGCATATTACACCCGATTACAACTTATATTTCCCCCAAGCTCGAAAGAAACTCGAAACCATCAGTAAAAAACGACTGGAAGAAATCTTACGCAAGCTTTGGTCTAACTTTGAGTCACGCCCGGAGTTAGCGCAAATAGTACCTCGCTGTTGGCAGCCTTACGAATATTTCAGTAACCCCAAATATCAAAATTTGTGGAATACCGTGGATAGAATGAACAACTAACAAACGCTGCTAGCTGAAGGAGCCAGACCTAAGATTCAGTCTAGGTTACTCATTCAGCTAACGGTGTATCAATTTTAATCGTTGATATTCTGATAGTGATAACATTGATAATACGCTGTAATAAATAGACGCACACAGTAATGATGGCTTGAACGCAAACTGCGCTAACAACAACAAAAAGACAAGGCCAAATACTATCGCTAATAGGCCAGTCAAAAGACTGATAATAACGCCCACCACATAGCGGTGTTGAGCAATTAGTTTTAGTATGAATGTTAACGGACAAGATATTAGTGCAGTGGTCATTACGAGCACCGTGAAGTCGGCTTCCAGTGCTCTAACCGGCGGTAATAGCAACCATAATACCGCACAGAAAAACAGCCCAGCAAAGTTCCAAGTACTGACATTAGCGTATTGTGCAACCGCAGCCACTGGCGGTATCTTAATCTTGTAGCGATGCAGGCTCATTACACGTTAAAGATTAAACAAAGGCGAATTTTTTCTGCGCAGTACACGCAATGAGATAATCAAACTCAGAGCAAGTAGTAATACATGTAAACTACCGCCACTGTAGCCGCTTTTATATTCAACCTTGGCAATCTTTTCATTTTTAACACGGCTTTTAAAGCGTGCTAACTCCTCGTCTAAGTTGGTTGTCATGTCGGTTACCGCGAGGGAAAAACCTTCGAGTGATTTTTTCGCCAACGTTTCGTTTAACCGAATAGCCGTTGATGTGTCTTCTAATTTACTCACACCGGGGGCGCGAAATAGCATTTTTTTACTCTTAATATCAAACACGGCCGTGTCGACAAACGTCTGCGTAGCACTCTCGTTACCAGGAATCAGATACATACCCGCGATAGTCCAATATAGCAAAGCTGCATTATTTTCAACGGCTTGAGTGACTTGGTCGTAGGATACGAGAGCCATAACATCAACGTCATACAACCTTCCCACCTGCTCTAACGTGGTGAAGCCTTTGCCACCATTGAGATAGCTTGACGGTATGATTTCGATACGGTCAATATAGTCATATTTGAGGAATGCTTGTTTTACATTTTCGAGTAATTCGACTTGATCTTTACCGTGTATACCATCATTTTTCCACTGCTTCGATGGGACAAACGCTAACCCTACGGTAACCGGTAATTTCAACTGAGGTATTTCTGCTTTATGTTGTGTTCGGCTTTCTTCATCGGGATACAAAAACGTCATCAAACTGCTTGATTGGGTATTTGTACCGGTTTTGTTACTGACAAAAGAACTGCAGGCGGACAATAATAAAACGATGAGAATGACAACAATAACACGACTGTTCATAACGATTCCTTTTGAGATGATTGATAACCTAATGACAGAGTGAATAGTCGAGTATTAGTTCAACTTTAACGGGTTAACATTGCCTGTAATAAAGATTAATGAAAAGACTAAGTTATCAACGGTGACAACTAACGCTTAACAATGAATCATCGAGATTGCGACGAGCATCATTTAAATTGTCTGTCAGTGCCCCGCTGAAGATCTTGTTATTGTTGTTTACGCTCTAGACCCAGTTGATACAAGTCATTCTTTTTCAGCGAGTAATGACTAGCCACAATAGCAGCAGCTTTTTTCAATGGCAGTTCTTTAGTCAATGTCTCAAGTAACTCAATAGCCACCGCTGGAATATCGTTGGCACTGACCTCAGCGCCCTTGATCATGAGTACAAATTCCCCTCTTTGATGATTGGTGTCACGTTCCAACCATGCTAACGCAGCCTCTGCATCACCAGAAAAATATTGCTCAAAGGTTTTGGTCAGCTCCCGTGCAATAACAACCTCACGGCGGTTACCTAACACACTAGCTATCATTGCGACTGTATCTAGAATGCGTCTTGGCGACTCGTAAAATACATTGGTGATTGTGATGTCTTTCAAGCTTTCTAGGATCTGCGTCTTAGCTAATTGCTTTACTGGTAAAAAACCAGCAAAAGTAAAACGGTCCGTCGGCAATCCAGAAGCACTCAATGCCGTGATGGCAGCACAGGCACCTGGTAAAGCAGATACATTGATGTTGGCTTCACGGCAAGCTGTTACCAAACCATACCCTGGATCACTGATTAATGGCGTCCCTGCATCGGAAATAAGTGCTACGTTTTGACCTTCATTAAGACGTGTAATCAGTTGCTTTGCACGGGCTTTTTCGTTATGGTCATGGAGCGAAAGCATTGGTGTCTTAACCGTTAAATGTTGTAACAACCGAGCACTATGACGAGTATCTTCAGCAGCGATGACATCAACCATAATAAGGGTATCAATTGCCCGTTGCGTAATATCTGCTAAATTTCCAATAGGTGTGGGAACAATAAATAATGTACCAGTCTGATTGTTCAATGTTACATTGCCTTAATGAGTTACTGTGTCGCATAGTGTAAACTAAATTAAATCGTCTAGTCTGTATTTTTAGAGTGAAGAAATGAATAAGTGTTGTGTTGCCTCCATCTTTTTGATTGTTACTTTACTACTCGGCTGCGGCAGTACCCCGCCGAATAAAGCTACTACTATAAAACCACAACAAGATAGAACACCCAAAAAGCGTAGCTTAAACGTAGAAAAGCAGCTGCGAAAAATTCAGGCATTAGCGCCATTCCAGCAAGCCAACGAATTGCTTACCTTTGCCAATGCTTTGGCTGAAAATCAGCAGTACGATGACTGCTTGAGATTGCTACTGACAGGTTACCCACACAGCCTAAACCTAAAGCCTGCTTATCGAGAACAAGCGCTAATCTGTTGGCATGCAATAGACCCGGAGTCGTCAACCGATACATTGTTTGATTACAATGCCAATACAAAACACAGCGGCTTATCACTTATCAATGCAAATAAGGCGTGGAATGAAGCACAATACAATCGCGCTGCGCTACTATATTTTCACTCACCGCTGTCAACTGAGCAGAAAATTGCCAAAATTTGGGCATCAATACAACAGATTGAAACGGGTAAATTATCGCTTTTACAGCAACAACACCCAGAATTAACACCTTGGACAACTTTGGCTACGTGGGCAAGAAAATATAACGACAAACCCGAGGCTTGGGAGGTTAAACTAAGTCAATGGCAGAATCGCTTTGGACAACAGCAACTGCCTGTTGAGTTTATTACCGAAACGTCACAAAAGATAGTTGTTGAGATTAACGAACGCCCGAGCGACGGCATTAATGATAACAACATTTACGCTGTGTTATTACCACTCACAGGTGATTACGCGCAACATGGAAAAGCCATTCAAGATGGTATTCTGACCCGTTATTTTGAGCAATTAGAGCAAAATATAAGCTTTGACTTTGTCGACACTGAAGGTTTAACGACGGAACAGGTTGTAGATCGGGCAAATCAAGCGTCAGTTGTTATTGGTCCCCTCAGGAAGACTCATGTTAGCGACATAATACCGAAGATTAATACTGCCATTCCAGTGCTGGCACTAAATAGACATGGCTCTGAAGCGACCATGACAAATCATAGCCAACACTTTTACTTTGCCATGCAGGTTGAGGACGAAGCTAGGCAACTTGCCGACATCATCAAAGCAAATAACCACAGTAAGCCGCTTGTTGTTGCGTCGGGCGGCGCAGTATCAGGCAGAATGTTAACCGCATTTAATCAACAGTGGTCTGCATTACATCAAGAATCTGAATTAGTTCACAAAGCCAATGTCATTCGCTATGACGACTCAAAATCGATGCGTCGGAATTTAGGTATGGCATTAGACATTGAACAGAGTAAAAAAAGGGTCAGACACATAGAGTCCGTGATACCAGGAAAGGTACACAGTATTACTCGTAATCGCCAGGATATAGACGCCATTATTCTGCTGGCCAATGCCCAAGATACTGAATTGCTTAGACCGATCATTGAGGCAAGTGTCAGTCCTTTTTCTGCATCCATACCTGTTTATGCGGGTTCTCGAAGCACAAGCTCTCAAGTCAGCAAGAATAGTCTCAGGGACTTACGAAACCTTCGCTACCTAGATTTACCCTGGTTTATTCAACGACAACAATATAAGTCACTTTGGACAATGAGCCGAACGCTTTGGCCAACAAGACGGGACGGTTTACTGCGTCTCTTTGCTTTTGGCTATGATGCATTATCACTGACTGACAATATGATTCATTTACGCAAGTACCCTGCCCATACCGAACAGTTTTTAACCGGCGAATTATCGATCCGAGTCAATGGAATTATCACTCGAAAACTCGATATGGGTATAGTGACCAAAAATGGAGTCGTGCCATTTGCCTTGGATAGATAACGTATTACCTCGCCTTATCGGTGACAAACACGAAAGATTGGCAGAACGATACCTAAAACAGCATGGACTATCCCTTGTTAGCCGTAACTATCTTGCACGTTGCGGAGAAATTGATCTGATCATGAAACAGCAAGAAGTTCTTGTGTTTGTTGAAGTGAGATACCGGAAAAACACCACATTTGGCGGGGCATTAGTATCCGTTACTCCCAGTAAATTGAAAAAAATTAAAAAAACCGCATTATATTATCTACAACAACAAAATCTTAATTCAAATTTGACGCCATATCGAATAGACTTGATAGCCATTGAGGATAAGACCGTTCATTGGTTAAAAGCCATTGAATAATGCCAAAGAGAATTTCTAATGCTTGATAATATCAAAGCTAATTTCACCGAAAGTATTCAAACTAACATCGCTGCCAGTGAGACCCTAGCAGAACCTATTTATGATGCCGCACAGCTAATCGTTATGGCACTTATCCAAGGCAACAAAGTACTGACTTGCGGTAATGGTGGCAGTGCCAGCAATGCGCAACACTTTGCCTCTATGATGCTAAATCGCTATGAACGAGAACGCCCCAGTCTGCCTGCCATAGCACTAACCACCGATACGGCAACGTTAACCTCTGTGGCCAATGACTACGAATATCAAGAGGTATTTTCAAAGCAAGTCAGAGCACTCGGTGCGGCTGGTGATGTGTTACTGGCGATAAGTACCAGCGGTAATTCAGCCAGTGTGTTGAGAGCGATGGAAGCAGCGGTTACAAGAGACATGGTCATTGTCGCCTTAACGGGTATGGATGGTGGCGAGATGGCCGGTTTGCTCGGACCTCAGGATGTTGATATTCGTGTGCCATCGTCACGCTCATCAAGGATCCTGGAAGTTCACTTACTCACAGTACATAACCTCTGCGAGTGTATTGATAACTCTCTATTTCCAGAGGAGCATGAGCCTACATGAAAAAGTTAATATTAATCGCTTTGATATCCACGCTTGCATTACAGGGCTGTGCCAGTGCATTACTTGTTGGCGGCATTAGTGCCGCTGCATCTGTCCATGACAGACGTTCTATGGGTAATCAATTAGATGATAAAACCCTGTATTTCAAATTAGAAAAGGCCGTTTCACAGATAATACCTGAAACTGAGAAATCGCGTCATAATCTCAACGTCTCAATTTATAATGGCGTGGTTCTACTTACTGGGCAATCACCCTCGGTTGAGATTATCAAAAAAGCAAGTACGGTGGTAGAGACCCACCCTAATGTCAAACGAGTGTACAATCAAATAAGAGATAATCAGCCTATTGCCACGTCGAGTCACGCCCATGACGTCTGGTTAAAGTCTAAGATTAAGGCAAAACTTGTCATTACTGACGAACTAGACGCCCTGCATATTGGTGTGAGAGTGGAAGACTCTGAAGTCTTTTTAATGGGTATAGTGAACAAGGTGGAAGCTGCAAAAGCAGTTGAAGTAGTCCGCAACATCAATGGTGTATCGCGGGTAGTTAAAGCGTTCGAATATATTCGATAAAAGCGCCCGTGCGCACGATGACTTCATAATTGACCTACAATACTTCAGCACAAAACCAAAAGGCCCTCAATATCGAGGGCCTTTTGGCTTGAGAAATAACACTAAGCTATTCGCTACTAGATGGTAAACAGTGATTATTTACTTCACTAAGGTTAAATGTGAACGGGTTTCCATGCGTGACGGCTTTTCAGCTTCAGGCTCTTGTCCCCTTGGTGTTTCTATCACCTCAGGTTGATCTTGGGTGAATGCATCAGTCTCGGTATAGGCTAGCTCGTCTTCAAACACTGTACCAGCCCCGGTCTCACGGGAATAGATTGCCTGCACCGCATCAATCGGAATGTAAATTAACTCAGGCTTGCCGTTGAAACGAGCAGTAAATGAGATATCCGTGTTGCTCGCGACAAATTCACCACAGGCACCAGGCGCCACATTGAGTACGATACTGCCATCATCAACAAACGAACGAGGAACTTGTACACCCGTCACATCAGCATCTACCAAAATGTATGGCGTGCCATCGTTATCAACAATCCACTCATAAAATGCTCTGAGTAAATAAGGTTTATTGGAAGTCATCACTATCCCAATAACGGTGAGCGAATTTCACGTTCTTGGTCAGTCAATGACGCTTGAAAAGCATCGCGCTCAAAAACACGCGCCATGTATTCTTTAACTTCTTTACTACCAGCGCCAGTCAATTCTATATTTAACTGCGGTAAACGCCACAACAATGGGCCTAAGTAGCAATCAACCAAGCTGAACTCTTCGCTCATAAAGAATGGTGTTTCGGCAAATATGGGTGCCAAACTCAATAGACTCTCTTTCAGTTCTAGTCTTGCTGCATCTGCATCAGGGGCATTATCTTGAATTTTCACCAACAGAGAATACCAGTCTTGTTGAATGCGATGCATCATCAATCTGCTCTTGCCACGAGATACAGGGTAAACTGGCATTAACGGAGGATGTGGAAAGCGCTCATCAAGATATTCCATGATAATGTGGGCTTGATAAAGTACTAACTCTCGGTCGACCAATGTCGGCACGGTACCATAAGGATTAAGATCCATTAAATCTTCATCAACTTTACCTGGCTCAACGAACGTAAGTTCTACCGCCACGCCTTTTTCAGCCAATACAATGCGAGCTTGGTGACTATAAATATCCATTGGATCGGTGAACAATGTCATGATAGAGCGTTTATTTGCGGCAACGGCCATTCAATTTCTCCTGAAATAAAGTTAATTAGCTGCAGTAATATAACATAAAATGGGGCCTACGCCCCAATATTCAATCACTTGTAAACAGTTTATTAGTGTATATCTCGCCAATACTCTTTTTTCAGTAGGTAGGCGAGAACAAAAAACACCAAAATGAACACTAACACACCACGTCCTATAGCTTCGGATTCAAGGCGGGTGGGCTCTCCGGTATACACGAGATAATTGACTAAATCCAAAACCGCCGCATCATATTCAGCACTTGACAGCTTGCCGCTACCATCGGTCTTTAAGCCAACATACAGGTCTTTAAATTGCCCATCAATTAAACGTGATTCATAAGTCTTTTTTGGCAATCCTTGGAGCGGCTCAAGTACGTGGGGCATGCCCACATCGGGGAAAACCGAATTATTTACCCCGAACGTTCGTGTGGGATCTGCATAGAAACTACGCAAATAAGTATAAATCCAATCAGCACCACGAACCCTTGCCACGAGTGTTAGGTCAGGCACTGCTGCTCCAAACCATTGTGCTCCATCAGCAGTCGGCATGGCACTGATCATATGCTCACCAACCTTATCTCCAGTAACTTGTAAATAGGCTTGCCCTAAGTCATAGGGGATACCTAAATCATCAAAGGTGCGTTGGTAGCGCTGATATTGTTGCCCATGGCAGCCGAGACAGTAGTTGACATATATTTGCGCCCCCTTCTGTAATGACGCTTGATCGGTGAGATCATAATTTGCTTTATCGAGTGGAACGTTGCTGCCAGCAGCCATGACGGTGAAACAATGCGTCAAACAAACAATTACAAACATAAACTTTGTCATTTTGTGATCCTTGCTGGCAGTGGTTTCGTCTTTTCATTACCGCTGTACAGCCACAGCAAAGCAAAAAATGAGAAATACATAACCGTGCCGATCCGAGAAGCAATAATCTTCCAGTTCTCTTGAGGGGTACCGCCTAAATAACCCAAAAACACAAAAACACAGGCAAACACGACTAAATTCCAGCTATGAAAACTACAACGATAGCGCCATGACCTAACCTTTCCACGGTCAATCCAGGGCATTAATGCCAACACAACAATCGCCGCAAACATGGTGATAACGCCCATTAACTTATAAGGCACTGCTTTCAAAATGGCGTAAAAAGGCGTGAAATACCAGACGGGAAAAATATGTTCAGGCGTCTTCATCTGATTGGCAATTTCAAAATTAGGATGCTCTAAAAACTTGCCGCCCATTTCGGGGGCAAAAAACAACACATAGCAAAAGCCAAACAGGAATATAGCAAATGCAACCAAGTCCTTTAGCACTATGTGAGGGAAGAAAGGCACTACATCATCGATAATATCGTACTTGCTGGTGTAATATTCATGAATTTTGAAGGTGGTTTTATCGTCCTCAGGTAACGAGCCTTTAGGGTGTTTTACACTAATACCGTCGGGATTATTTGAGCCGACTTCGTGTAATGCGACGATATGCAAAAACACCAACAAGACAATAACTAATGGCAATGCAATGACATGTAGGGCAAAAAATCGATTCAGTGTTGCACCTGAGATAACATAGTCACCCTGAATCCAAATGACCAGGTCGGGCCCAATCACAGGAATAGCACTAAACAAGGAAACAATCACTTGGGCCCCCCAGTACGACATTTGCCCCCACGGCAGCACATAGCCCATAAAGGCTTCAGCCATCAAGGCGAGGTAAATAAACATACCAAACAACCAGATTAACTCCCTTGGCTGTTGATAAGAGCCGTAGATCATTCCTCTGAACATGTGCATATAAACCACGATAAAAAACGCTGACGCGCCAGTAGAGTGCATGTAACGAATCAACCAACCATACTCAACATCACGCATAATGTATTCTACAGACGCGAACGCGCGCTCAGCGGAAGGTTCAAAATTCATTGTCAGCCAGATACCCGTGACAATTTGATTAACCAATACAATGGTTGCCAAAAAACCAAACACATACCAGAAATTCATATTTTTAGGCGTGGGATATTCAATGGCATGCATTTTTGCCACACGACCAATAGGCAGGCGGTATTCAATCCAATTCGACAGTCTAGTCCACATTATACAGTACCCTCCTCTGAACCAATAAGTAATGTCCCATCATCAATAAAGTGGTGCGGAGGAACCATCATATTAGTTGGCGCCGGAACATTGTCAAACACCCTACCCGCCATATCAAATTTTGAACCATGACATGGACAAAAGAAGCCTTCTTTCACCCCTTCCACATATTCATTGAATGTCCCCCCTTTAGAATGTTGCGGTGAACATCCCAAATGGGTACAAATACCAACCAGTACCAAATATTCAGGTTTTATTGAACGGCTAGGATTTTTCGCGTAGTCAGGTTGCTGTTGTGATTCTGAATGGGGATCTTTAAGTTGTTGTTCATGGCGGGTAAGGGAATTTAATAGTTCGGCACTGCGGCGTACAATCCAAACGGGTTTACTTCGCCACATCACACGTAATAATTGCCCAGGCTCTAGCTGGCTAATGTCAACTTCAACATCAGCACCTGCGGCCTTGGCTTTAGCACTCGGATTCCACGAACCAATGAATGGTATGCTCGCACCCACTACGCCAACGCCTCCAACAACTGAGGTTGCTACCGTTAAGAATCGTCGCTTGTTACTGTCTACAGATGTGCTCATTAACGTATCTCTCCATGGTTGGATTAATGACATGTGTGCAAGACATAACTTAAAAACATAGAAGTATATAACACTACAATCAAATCATATGAAAAACCCACATAAAACACAAGGAAATACATTTAATACCTACGAGCCAGGTATCGGGATTTAAATTTGTCTGACGTTCGATAACGGTAGCGCTGTCATTTAAGCCATCTCAATGACTGGCTGTAACGCTTCCCTGTCGGTCGCGAAGAACGGGTGTTTGGAGTTATTAATATCAGCGTTAAAAAACAAAAAACCCAGCCGAAGCTGGGTTTTTGAATATCTGCAAAACTGAAAATTAACGTTTTGAGAACTGTGGACGCTTACGCGCTTTGTGTAGACCCACTTTCTTACGTTCAACTTGACGAGCATCACGTGTAACGAAGCCAG
>JBELHI010000027.1:17929-26777 GCA_042091475.1 Alteromonadaceae bacterium | reverse complement strand
GCGGTGCTCACCGCTCATCACCCCCATCTGTGAGTAGCACACTGCCAGACTCCTAATTCCGAAAAGGTCCACTCGATTGAGTGGGCCTTTTTCGTATATGCGATGTAGCGAAGCTACCTCGCGGTCAACCACCCCATAGTCTCGTAGAGCTCTACTGTTCGTGCCTTAGGAGCAAAACTGTTTGCTCGAATGAAACGGCACTCACACATTCTAACTCTCGGCAAGCCATTGGCTGTCGTTCTGACTTAATGGCACTAATAGTTAAAGCAGTCCCGTAGTCGCACTTCTAATTGCTTTTTCCCGGTTAATTTGTGTTGGCTGATGATATGTTGCTGGTCTTTGTTTAACAGGAAGTAGTCAATTAACAGAAGAACTGCAGGTTTGGGCTGGTAGAGCCATCCGCGGGTATTGAGCACAATAAAATTTAGGGCTGGATGGGCTACTAGCAAAGAGCCACCGGCAACAAATTGTTGTTTTAGTTTCTGATGATGTTCTGATACTGAATGTTCAATGAGAATATCTTGAAGTAATGTCGCAATTAATTCCGTTGGTACCTCACGGTGTAATCTAGCTAATGATAAAAGTAAATCCTGCTGAAACTGAGCCGCGAGCAACGTTGTTAAGGCTGTTGCGTTATAGCTGATGGGATGTATCACCATTGCACTGTATTCACCACTAGAGGCGTCTCGTCGATTACCTAGGCGAATGGTTTGATAATCATTTTTGTTCCAAAAATTCAGTATGTTTGAACTCGCTGCGAATGAGCTACCGAGAAAATCATGGGTGGGATATAACAGTGGCAATTGTTTTAAAAATTCACTACCCAAACCCTGTTGCTGATATTGTGGGAGCACGGCGATCCGCACGATTCTAATAAACGAACTACTTACAATTTCACGGTTTTGATAATGTAATCCAAGATTTTGTGGTAGTAAGTGGCCAAATAGCCGCCGTTTACCGGCAATGATATCGTCGCTCAATTTATTTGTGGTATTGCCACCCTCGTCACAAATAATTGCGGCACAGGCTAAGCATGTACCTTGAGAACCAATGAGTAGTTGGTGTTCACCAGACAGAAGCCGCCAAAGGTCATCCGGCGTAGTCTGGTAGTGAGCGTTAACCAATAAGCTAAATGCCTGTGCAAGTTTCTCAGGGTTAGCATACATCTCGTCGGTGGTGAGTTTACTTACCACGAGTGATTTATTACTGGTTATCACGTCGCCGGGTGTGCTGGTATCTGATAGGGGGTTTGACAAAAAGCAGTTAAACCAGAATTGCTCTAGGGGATCATCTTTATACCAGCGCATCGGCTGCTCAAGGGTTAGTTGACGTGTTCTAGGAAAAGTCTGTCGCAGAAAGGGTAAGAAACGTAACTGGAAACCTTTGCCACTGCCTTCGTAGCCATGGATTGTGGTACTGAATACGAGTCGATTGTAATTATCACAAATGCGGTTTAATAAATGACTTGGAATGGCTGCAGCCTCATCAACGATGACTAATTTGGCTTTGGGTAACTGTGACAATAATGCATCAGGAGCGATATATTTAAAACTAACACCTCTCAAGGTTATGGCGTTATCGGTGATCGCGAGTTCTGATTCATTGGCGAGCGAACCTCTACAATGTTTAAATGCATTTTGCACAGTAATCGGGGATGGCGCAGTAATAATGACGTCATGACCTTGTTTTAACATTTGTGCTGCAGCAATGCCCAAAATACTGGTTTTTCCACGTCCGCGATCTGAAGTTATCACCAAGGGGACTTTGCTCTTGCCAGTAGCGGTTTTTAAGATTTGAGACACACTGCGTGTTTGTTCATGATCTATACAGTGAGGAGCGGGGTTGCTAGCTTGAACGTGATCCCCCAAATTAAAGCCGTCGGGTGTCAGCCAGTGGCTGTTTTTGTGCTGTGTAAGTTGCTTGCGTAGCCATAAATCCCGTACATCATTGTTATTTTGGTCTCTGGCTGGGTGGCTTGGCAGTAGTAATATCATGATACCACCCCTTGTCACTATGCCACTTAACGCCATTAATGCATTGGCTCGACAACTGGTGTGTGCGTTATAGATGAGGAAATGGTATTCTTGACCCAAATACTGAGTGTAATTTTTATCTTGAGTATAGTGTGGTATTAAATCATCGTGTTGAGGCGGATTGACCCACAACTGACTCAAATCTGTGTTGCTAAGTAGCGACTGACTTTGTTCAATACACCAGTGCTCAGGGCCTTGAATAACCAGTAGCTGTCGATGGTGTTGGCCTGCATGGTGTTGTTTGAACCAAAGTTTGACGTCTTGCAAGATAGTATTACTCGTTATTCACTTAGTTATTTATCTTAATGATTATTCAAAAAATTGAAAGGAAAGCTCATGCGTTTTTTATCTCGCCGTTTGGTCATGCCTAATGACTTGAATTATGCTAATTCACTGTTTGGTGGGCGGGCGCTGCAGTGGATAGATGAAGAGGCGGCTATTTATGCCATTTGCCAACTAGAAACTAACTCTCTTGTCACTAAACATATTGGCGCAATCACCTTTGAATCACCGGCATTGCAGGGGGATGTAGTTGAATTTGGTTTGAGTACTAAGCGTGTTGGAAAATCCTCAATTACGGTATCTTGTTTGTTACGCAACAAGGTCACAAAGAAAACGATTTGTCATGCGGATGAAATTGTATTTGTACAACTGGACTCAGAAACGCGACAACCCGTCCCCCACGGTAAAACATTAGATGATCTATTGAATCAAGATTTGGATTACTAAAATTTTATTGATTCTGCGACTGGGCCAAGTGATTAGATATGGTACTTAAGCCCAGTAAAATATATGTTTATATACTTATAATCCATATTTTGGTTAATTCATTGTTCTTTTTTTACAGTACTTTAACACATTAGTTTTTTTAATGGATTGTCCGTAAAAAACTTCATTTTTTTTAGTTTATATTCTCCAGTACACTTGCGCGCAATTGATACATCAAAGGAGAAATACATGTTAACTGAACTATTTAATGAAGCATTTGGCATGATTGCAGTCACGTTTCTTGCCTTTGGTGCGGCGACGTCGGATGATAGAAAACAACTTAAATTAACTAATATTGGTTTGATCTTTCTTGCTGTTCAAGTCTCAGTGGGGAGTTCCCTATTTGCCGGGTTGACCATTGTACTGTCTATTGTTAGAAACTTTGCGGTACTGCATTTTTCCCATGTGCAGTGGTTAAAAACTGCCTTTATGTTGTTATTTGTCAGTTTATTGTGTTTTTCTGTGGTCAATATTAATGTTGAGCAATGGTTTAACGTCCTCCCAGCACTCGGTGGCGTGGTGGGCAGTTACGCTGTGCTTTATTTGGCTCGTAACCAACGTACACTGGCCTTTCTCTGCACATCGGGGATATGGATGGCGTTTGGTGTTAATACAGGGTTGTTCTCAGTGGTAATGACTGAAACAATTTTGTCGCTGTCACTGATGATCCGCCTAGTTAAGTTATATCGGATCAAGCAATAAATCGATAGACACATTAAAATATGTACTTGAGTAGTTATAAAAATCGAATCTACATTTTTTATATTGATATATTAAATATTACCTATAAACTACTGCCCGTTGAGTCATTTAAACGTGCTCAACACACTAACCAGGGGGTGCTTATGTCACGTAGTGACTTAGGCTGAGATTGAATAAGAACCCCTAGACCTGATCCGGATAATACCGGCGTAGGAATGGTAAAAATCTATCGTTTGTCCTGCCCAGTGACCGGGTCTTTTCATCTTTGTATTGGAAGAGATCCCTATATGTTTAAACACTCAATTATTGCTACAGCTATTAGTTTGTCAACCTCTGTGGTTGCACAACAGGCTGATTTAGAGCGCGTCGTAGTCTACGGTACGCTTACAGAAACCCCGTTATCACAAACTGCTACAAGCATTTCTATTCTGGATAATGACGCGATTAGCGAACGTCAGGCACAGCATCTAGAGACGTTATTCAATCGTGCAGCGAATGTTAATTTTTCCACCGGCGCGAGCCGTGGACGATTTGTACAAATACGCGGCATTGGTGAGCGTAGTCAATTCGTTGATCCTATCAATCCGTCAGTGGGTTACCTAGTGGATGGTATTGATTACTCAGGTTTACTTGCTGGCGCGAGTACATTTGATGTAGCACAAGTAGAAATCTTTAAGGGCCCTAATAGCGCACGTTTTGGTGCCGAAGGTCTTGCTGGCATGATCAATGTAATTACTGAAGACGCGACGGCTGACTTTTCAGGGAAAGCTGAGGCGGGTATTGCTAATTACGGTAGCCGTCATATGGCCTTAGCCCTAAATGGTGAAATAGTTGATAAGGTTAACGGCCGTGTTGCTTTACATAGTAACGTCAGTGACGGATTTATTAATAATATTCACTGGGATCTTGATAATACAAATGACATTGATGAACTAACCGCTAGAGCTAAATTTAACTGGCAAGCGACGAGTGACTTAAACTTAGGCCTAGCGCTTCACAAAATTGATGTGGACAATGGTTATGATGCGTTCTCGTTAAATCAAAATAGACAGACCTTGTCTGATGCACCTGGTTTTGATACTCAAAACAGTAAAGCTGTTGCATTAACCGCAGATTATCAAGGTTTTTCAGAGACTAATTTGACAGTTAAAGTAACTACCTTGGGAGCTGACCTGGGTTATGGTTATGATGAAGATTGGTCATTTGTTGGTATCGCGCCAGGTTGGGAATACTCGTCGACTGATAGCTACCTTCGTGACCACGATGACAAGTCGTTAGAAGTACAACTTAAAAGTAAAGATAATAGCTGGGTAGTTGGCGTATATATGGCCAATGAAGAAGAGCAGCTAATGCGTGATTTCTTTGATTGGGACGCGTATGTTGATGCACAATTTAACAGTCTTACTGATACTGCTGATTCAGCAATATTCGGTCAATATAAATATGATATCGCAGATGATTCATGGATAACAGTTAGCGGCCGTCTGGCCCTACAAAACTTTGATTACCGTGACAGTAATGGCAGTGTTGAAACTATTGATGATAATAATTGGGGTGGCGAGCTTAGTTATCACAATATGCTAGATGACAGTACTATGCTGTATGCCAGTTTACAACGCAGTTATAAAATGGGTGGTGTTAATGGTGAAGCATTGAGTAAAGCTAACCAATTCCCACAAGCTGCGGCGACCTTTGCACCAGAAACTATGGTTGGCGTTGAAGCGGGTGTTAAGGGCACTAATGCAGACAGTTCAGTACGTTACGCGGTGACAGGCTTCTATCAAGCCCGTCAAGACGTTCAGTATAAGAACTGGATCAACGAGAACCAATTCTTTGTTGGTTTCGTCAACAATGCTGCAGATGGTACCAACTACGGTTTGGAACTTGAAGCAGAAGCTGATATCAACGATGCCACTGAGTTATTTCTGAATCTTGGCCTACTATCTACATCAATGGACGGCATTACCCGTGAGGTGGATGATGTAGCTGAGGATATCAGTGGTCGCGACCAAGCGCATGCACCTAACTATCAAGCTAACCTTGGTGCTCGTTATCAGTTTACGGATCGGTTATCCATGACAGTTGAAGTCGATGCCAAAGACAGTTTCTACTATTCATTTAGTCATGACCAACGTTCTGATAGCATGGCGCTGTTGCACGCCAGTATTCAATATATTGTGGCAGATTGGACAGTCGTGGTGTACGGTCGTAACTTGACTGATCAAGACTACGGCACCCGCGGTTTCTTCTTTGGTAATGATCCGCGCGACCCAGTGTATTACGCTGAGGCTTTGTATGAGCAATTAGGTGAGCCACGTCGCGTTGGTGTTACCGTCAGTACACAGTTTTAATTTTTAGTATAATTATTTAAGGGAGGCGATAGCCTCCTTTTTTATAAGGAGTTACAGATGCAATTACTGGTTGAAATTTCAATGTACCCGTTACAGGGAGACTATATCCCTCCAATAAAGGGATTCATAGAACGGTTGAATACAGACGAGAGATTTGAGGTGGCGACTACCCCAACAAGTACTCGGGTGAGTGGCGAGCATTTTGCGTTGATGGGTTTCTTGAGTGAAGAAATGCACATAGCCTACGAGCAAGTTGGCCAAGCGATTTTTGTTTGTAAGTTTTTGAATGCGGACGCTATGCAGTCGGGTGAGTAAAAGGAATGACTATGACAGAGATGTTAACTCAATTGACACAGCAGTGGCAGCAACAATCGTCATGGGAGATCATTGCGGTTCTGTTAGCGTATGCGTATGTCTGGCTAGCGGCTAAAGCCAATCGTTGGTGCTGGCCTTGTGGCTTTGCCAGTACTGCTATTTACACGGTATTGTTTTGGCAAGTGAGTTTACCTTTTCAGTCGGTTCTCAATGGTTATTATATGTTGATGGCGGTATATGGCTGGTTACATTGGCGCGGTGCAAAAGGCAATGAAGAACTGCCTATGGCAAAATGGAGTAGTCAGCGCCACGGGCTGTTTTTACTGTTGCTTGTGCCTGTATCTCTCGGCTTAGGGATGATAGCGAGCCATTGGTTTGTGTCTGAACATGTGTACTTAGACGCAGGCGTGATGGTATTTAGTTTATTTGCAACCTATGTGATGACACAAAAAATTGCTGAACACTGGTTATATTGGATTGTGATTGACGTGGTTTCAGGTTATTTATTCTGGCAACAAGGGTTGTACTTAACTGGCGTGTTATTTTATAGCTATTTCTTGTTTTCTATTTATGGGTATTATCAATGGCGACTAAAGTTAAAACTTCAGCCAGCTTAAGGGAATACTTTGGCGACTCAGCCATGATTGATGAGTTGTTATCCGTGCCTTTTTTAACCAAGGATACCCAAGTCGTCGCCACATTAGCAGCGACGGTGAATAACAACCTACATTTGCGGCAAGATGAAAACGATTATTTTCTCAAGTGTTTTGTTGATGATGGCTTAACGGTTGATCGCTTTGGACTGTATCAGTTACAACTAGAATTAAGTAGTGCTGGCATTACGCCAACACCGCTTATGTTGGCAGAGTCTGGCAACTTTCAAATTGACCGTTGGTATGCCAAAAATGAGATCATAGACAGCTTAAACGTTCCGGTTGATTTAGCTAAGGCATTATCTGTGGTGCATCAGCTAACACCATCAGCTCATGTACTTAACCTTCCAGAGGCATGGTCGCAATATTGTTCGGTACTGCAACAACCGTTGTCAGAGACAATGCGTGATGATATGTCCCGTTTTAGTGAAGTATGGGATAAACAAAACCTATCAGTGTTTTGTCATCATGATTTGCACCGGCAGCACATACTATCTACTAACTCCTTGTGTATTATTGATTGGGAGTATGCTGGTTACAGTACCTCAGCATTTGACCTCGCCAGCACTTGGGTGAGTAATCAACTCACCCAGCAAAATGCTCAAACAATGACTGAGTATTATGCGAATACGGTAGAGGTGTGTGCGAGCTCTCTATGGCAGGATGTCATGCAGATGTTGCCTCTGGTTAAATTAACCCATGCGCTATGGCATATGGCGGTAAAGTCTAGTGAATCATAGCTAATTAGCGATAACATACTTAAGGTTGGCGATTAAATCGCCAGTTGTGACTGAACCAGTGAAAAAGGCTTTACCTTTTATCAAGCTTACGTATAATCCGCCATTAACAGCAGGGGCGTAGTTCCAATTGGTAGAACAGCGGTCTCCAAAACCGATGGTTGGGGGTTCGAATCCCTCCGCCCCTGCCAATTTCCTTTCCATGGCTTACATGTTAGGCTATCAGCATGAAACAATTATCCGACCTACAACGCAACACCTTAGCTCATTTAGGTATTACTCAATGGCAAGCCAATGATGCTGTAGTGAAACCTGAGTTGGCTAATGAAAAACCCCTTGAAGCAACTGACAATGAGGCTTCAAAGCACAAGACTAGCGGGCTTGAACAGGCACCTGAACGTGAAGTGATAGACGCGTTACTTGTCAGCTTTTCTAAGCAGCACCAAGACTTTGTTAATGATGTGTTACTAGCATGGCGTAAAGATTCCATTGACGTCGTTTATCAAGATGATGCAAATACCGATGCTGACTACCGTTTAACCTGGCGGATTGCTGACAGTATCAGTCTTGATGACCATGGAATTACCAGTCCACTACCGAACGAGCTAAATTCACAACAAAAGCGCGACTTGTGGTTATGTCTGCATCAACAGTAGTGAGTCCGTTGCTGGCAGAGCACCTTGCTACTGCATATCAGCTACATTGCCAACATCATCTAGCGCCGTGGTCAGAAAAATCATTCTCAACAGCTAATCATGGTAATTACTATACCTCTGAAGTTATTGTCGACAGGCAGTTTGCGGGTTATTGCGTGAGCATGCAGATACTAGACGAAGTGACTTTAATGGACCTTGCTGTTTGCCCTAAGTATCGTGGTTTAGGGGGCGGACGCATGCTGTTAGACGAACTTCTGAAGCGCAGCCAAAATAATCAGGCTGCAACCATATGGCTAGAGGTTCGCAGCAGTAATATTGTCGCTATAAATTTATATCAGAGCATGGGATTTACTACCGTCGATGTGCGTAAAAATTATTACCCAACCAAGAACGGGAAAGAAGACGCTCTGGTGATGCAATATCTGTTGGTGGAACAACAGTGAAGCGGGGCGATAGATTGAGTGTTTTTAGTCGTGTGCTTAGGGATGGCGGCATATTATTACTTGTCATGTTTTTTTTGAGTCTATGGCAGACCCGTAATATGCTGGACAGTGGCGTATCGGTCTCCTCTGCTAATAGTCAATTTATCAGCCTTGATGGTAGCGACTATGTGATGCAGGAAAACGGTAAGCC